>JAQGPI010000033.1 GCA_028293175.1 Verrucomicrobiaceae bacterium
AAGCAACTTGTTGGCCGGATATCGTCCAGGTTTTAAAAACTGAGGGGTCCAAATGCCAAAACATTCCCCAGCAATACGCCGCAATAAAATCGGAAGCGCAGCCACCTCACCATGCCCTTCAACGATCGGCTTGATCATGGAATTTTTGAGAAAAGTTCCGCCTGCTCAGGATTAATTTCTTCGAACAATTCGGCTGATTGAAGACCTTCAGTTCTCATCATCTCCCCAGCACCCATAAGATGCTGCTTGAGTGTTTGGGTGGAAGCTGTGTCCAGCTTCTCAATGCGGGTGACTCCGTTATTCCAAGTAGCCACGCGAATATTCTCGGGCTCAATCCATTTACAGTCCAACAAGTCTGGGCTGTGAGTGGTCACTATCACCTGGGAATCACTCGAGAAACCCTGGATGAGATCCAACAACGTGCTTAAGGCCTCGGGGTGAATTGTTGACTCAGGTTCTTCCAAAGCGATCACGGATGGCCTTGCAGACTGGAGGAAGGCGCCGAGGATTCCAACGAGGCGCATGGTACCATCCGACATTGCGAATGCTTCGTGTGAAATCTCATCCTCGCCCCCCCCTTCGGTTCGCCATGTTTGCGTGAATTTAAGAGTAAGGCTTTTGCCATGCTTCACGGGAACCACCCGCGTCACTGCCGGAACCACCGACCCAAGCAGTTGGCAAAGACGGTCTAGGGTAGCGTCGGACATGCTTTTCAGCACACTCGCGAGATTGCTGCCATCGCCTTTCAGTGAAAGGCCAGCGTCTGGCTTCTGAAGCTCCTGAATCAATCGAGGTTCAAGCGAAAAGACCTGAATGCCACCAAGTAAATCAACGACAGGCTGGAACTCCTGTGTACCGCCCAACAATGGAAGGATCAGTGCATCTTCCAGCACCCGGGGAGTTATGCCGCCAACTGATACTTGCAAGGATTGGCCCTCACGATTGAAGCTCGCCAAACCAGCAACGCACTGCTCTCGCACAACCTGAAAATTGTAGTCGGGCATGGCTTTGATTTCGAAGGCGTACCAGCCCTGGTCTCCTCCCGGGAGACTGAAATCTACCCTTATCCCAAAGTGTCCGGGTCGGCTTCTCGATCCGGTGCGGTATCGGACCGTCTCGATTCCTCCGTGAAGCTGGAAGACCGATTCCAAAGGCAAGGTCATGCTAGAGGCCAGAAATTCCAATGCCTTGAGGAAGTTGCTCTTGCCCGCCCCATTCTTGCCCACCACAAACAACGGGTTTGTTAACTCCACGTCCGCCCATAAAAGGCTTCGGAAGCGCTTAAGGCGGAGACGCCGAATGGGTTGGAAGTTGGAGATCATTAATTCTGAGAATGGAGCTTACAATGCGCCAGACAAGCGGGGACTGCGATTTCATTCCCATTCGAAATGAAAACTTTCAGTTGGCCCCTTACTTTTATCAGGCCTCCCTCACTTCCACCCCAGCTTCTGGTGCAAGAATTCATACGTGCCCAGGCCGTGAATCGTGTGCGGGCCATCGAAGTACTCGATGGTGGTGCGGTCGCCGATGCCTAGCTTGTTGTAGAGGCGGCGGACCTTGGCGTATTCGTAGCTGACCCACTCATCGAGGCCGACGCCGTCGTTGTGGCCGCGCTCGACCATGAAGGGCCTGGGGGCGATGAGGGCGGCCATTTCGGCGTAGTTGAAGGTGCGGCCCATGTTCCACTCCCAGATCTCGTATTCGGGGGTGAAGACGTAGTTCATCGGCATGTCGAGACAGACGCATTTGCGCACCCATTCATTGAAGTCGCCGGAGCAGATGGAGAGGCAATAATCGGTGTCGATGGCCGGGATGCGCATGGCGGATTTGCCGCCGTAGCTGAGGCCATAGAAACCGATGCGGGCGGGATCAACGAAGGGCTGGGTTTTGAGCCAGCCGGTGATGCGCTGATGCTGTGGAATGATGACGCTGTACAAGGTCTTGCCCAGCGGATTGAGCTTGCGCTGCAAGGTGCGGAAGGCGTCGTGACCGCGATAAGAATTGTGCGGGGCGAAGGTGACAAAGCCCTGTTCGGCCAGGCGCTGGGCAAAGCCGTGGTAGTAGTTCCACGCTTTGTTTTTTTCATCGGTGGTGACGGCGTCTTCGGGGATGCCTTCGAGGCCATGCTGGCAGACAACCACGGGGCGTTTTTCGCCGGGCTTGAGGTCCTTCGGCAGGCAGAGCCAGCCCCAGGCAAATACACCGTCCCACACATCCAGCGTGACTTCATAGATGGTGACCTTGTCGGTTTCGCTGACGAGCCGGCTGCGCGGATTCACCGGCACATTGGGATCGGGCAGACGGCCAATCGTGTCATTGTAGAAACGCTCGCGCTCGGCCTTGATGTGTTGCTCATAGGCTTCGAGTGAACCAAGCGGCAGGGGCTTCCAGAAGGTGGCCGTGCGCTCGTCTTCGGTGACGGGCAGCAGGCGCTGGGTGTAGGTCTCCAGTTCGCGTACCTGTCGCTTCTGGCGGGGCTGATTGTCGGCAGTGAAATCGCGATCAGGGAACTTGGCTTCGGCAGCGGATTCCATGCCTTTCAGGATGGTCTTGGACTGATTGGGGAAGAGGAAGCTCACCACGTCCTGTGCGCCATTGTTGGTATCGAAAAACTGTACCCAATCAGCGGAGCCTGCCAGCTTGCGAGCGCGTTCGATCTCGGCTTTCGATTCTGCAATGGTGGGCTTGGTGATCTTGCCGGGAGCGGCGATGTTGCGCACGCCGGGGGCTTTGGATGGCGCGGGGTCTTTTACATTGGGGAAGCCCAGGTGATGCACGGCCAGTTTGCGCGGGGCGATGAGGGAGGCGATTTCGGCATCGCCAAAATCTTTTAACAGGCCGAATACATTGCGATAGATCGGCTCCTCCCACACACCTTCGCGAGGACCGAAAAAGCCCCATACATAAGTGGAGCCGATGCGCGTATCCAGCGCGCCCGCATACATTGCCAGCAGTCCGCCTTCACCCAATCCAGCGACGAGAATGGGGGCCTCGCCCGGCTCGCTGGAAAAGAGGTCCACCAGCGACAGCACCTTTTGCACTTCATAACCGATGACGTGGCGGCCGAGTTCAAAGGCCTGCCGGTAGATCCATTCGCGGTGCGGGATGTTGGTCTTTATATTGAAGTGCTCATTGCTGCTGAAGCTGGAATCGCGGCTGATCAGCGTGGGGATCACGATTTCGCAGCCGCTATTGATAAGGGAGAAATCAGGGTGGCCTTTTTGTATGCCCGCGATCATCTCCGGCAAAGTGTCGGCATCCGGCAGGTAGACCACGCGAGCCAGCGGCTTGGTCTTGGGCTGAATGAGGATGCCCTCACCTTGCACGCCTTCCAGCACTGGCCAGCGCACGCGGTAGATGCGGCCATTGGCATTTTCTGCCAGCAGGGCCGGATCGCTGGTATCACCCACCAGCTCCAAGGCTTTAATGGGCAGGCGCGGATCAATCGCGCCCAGAATGGTGCGCAAGCGTTCGCGGTGGGGATGGCGCGTCGTTTTGGACTCTTCGATCTGGCGCAGCAGATACTTGTCGATGCCCGCCACCATGGTCGCTGAGAAGTCCGCATTGGGAGCCAGAGGCTGCGTGCCTTCGAGCAGGGCGGGAGACGCGGCGCGGCTGAGGCTCGCGGAGACAAGGAGCAAGAGAGCGAGAGGCTTCATAGGATGGTGGGACCAATACGGAGGCGGAGCAAGAATGTAGCTGAAAACGCCTCCACCGGGAGGCCCCTACGAATAAAGGTTGCGTAATCAGAACGCAGCAGGCACTATCCGCGCCTCTTTTTCCCTTCCTGTGCTCCAATCACACAGGAGGTAATAAAGGGCCGAGCCACCTTCAAAGCCACGCGAGCCATGCCTGCGAAAAAGAAAATCGTTGTCAAGAAATCCGCCAAGCCTGCATCCAAAAGCGCCAAACCGGCTGCTATTGGGAAAATAGCCAAAACTGCGGTACACGCAAAGACAACACCGGCTACGAAGAAAGCCACCAAACCTTCCCCAAAGGCTGCCAAGCCTGCGACCCCTTCCAAATCCGGGACAAAAACGAAGACGGCACCACCGGCCAAGACAGCGGTGAAAGCCAAGTCGGCGCCTCCCGTTCCCGCTAAGAAAGGCAAGATCGCAGAGCCCAAGGCAGCTAAAAAAACCACGCCAGCCGCCCCTATCGCTTTGAAAGAAAAAACGCCTGCCAAAAAGTCCGCCCCCGCTGCCAAGACTGAAAAACCTGCCGTCGCCAAGGCGGAAAAGCCTGCTGCTGCCGCCAAGCCAGCGCCAGAACCTGAAGCCGCCGCTGCTGAGCCAGCTCCGGCTCCAGCCAAGCCCGCCAAAGCCGCCAAAGTTTCCAAGCCTGCCGCCCCCAAAGGCAGCGGTGCCGCCCCTGCGCTGAGCAAGGGTTTCAACGCCGGCCCTCATTTGAAGCCGATGGCACGCCGCCCGATGGAAGACACCAGCGGTGCCACCATTGAAGTGCCTAAGGTGGTCAAGTCCACCCCATTCTCGAAGCGTCAGCGCCAACGTCTCCTTGAGCTCCGCAGCATGCTGCTCGACTCAATGGAAAGCGTTGCTGATGGCAGCCTGCGCAGTCGCCCGGAAGGCAGCGAAGCCTCCGCCTTCGGCCAGCACATGGCGGATGCGGGCAGCGATGCCTATGACCGCGACTTTGCCCTCAGCCTGCTGAGCCAGGAACAGGATGCCCTGTATGAAATCAATGAAGCGCTGAAGCGCGTGGACATTGGCACCTACGGCATCTGCGAAATGTCCGGCAAGCCGATCCCTGAAATCCGCCTCGAAGCCCTGCCGTTTGCCCGTTTTACGGTCGAATGCCAGGCGCAGCTTGAGCGTGAAGGCATGGGCGGCCGCCACCGCCGCCCTGTGCGTTCTTTGTTCGGCCTGGAAGGCGAATCCGAGGGCGATTCCGACGGAGACGACGAAGAAGAAACAGAAACGGTTGACAACAAGCAGGAGTAATCTAGTCTCCCTCCCCTTTTTATGGCCCGCGAAAAAATCATCCTTGAGTGCACCGAAGCGAAAGCTGCCGGGTTCCCCACGTCCCGCTACGTGACCCGCCGCAACAAGAAGAGCCCGAACACTCCGGGCCGTCTTGAAAAAGTGAAGTTCAACCACTTCATGAAGAAGCGCACGCTTCACCGCGAAATTCGCTAATCTCCGGCGTCTTCCGGCCCACCTCATCTACCGACCTTCATCATGCAGCCCAAGAACAAAGAGCGCCTCCTCAACTTCCGCCGCGCGAACCGCAAGCTTCCGCGTCGTCGCATGGACATCCCGACCACGCAGTTGACCTATAAGAATCCTGATCTGCTGTCGAAGTTCACGACTGAGACCGGCAAGATTCTTCCACGTCGCGTGACGGGTGTTTCCGCCTGGATTCACCGCAGGATCACCCGTGAGATCAAGCGCGCCCGCGCTGTGAACATCCTGTAGCTTCACGCGGCCCCGCCGCATGAACACACGTATTTAAGCTCCCACTGTCCGTGATCCGGCAGTGGGAGTTTTTGTCTTCACTTCTCAGCGCTCCCTCTCCGCCATGCCCGCCCTCAAAGACACCCAGAACGAAAGCGATCATCGCCAGATTCCGATTGATCGCGTGGGTGTGCGCAGCCTACGTTACCCGCTGCGCATCCGGGATCGTGACCAGCAGGAGCAGCACACCATTGCCGTGGTTTCGCTGGCCGTGGATCTGCCCCATCACTACAAGGGCACGCACATGAGCCGTTTTGTGGAAGTGCTGCACTCCCACGGCCAGGTACTGGATGTGAAGAGCATCGCCGCCATGCCGCGCGAGCTGCTCACCAAGCTCAATGCCGAGCGCGCCCATACCGAATTCAAATTCCCCTACTTCCGTACCAAGGAAGCGCCCGTGACGAAAGCCAAGGGCCTGCTGGATTACGGTGTGATATTCGAAGTGGACGCCAGCGGCGAGGAGCTTGACTTCAAAGTCACTGTCGAGGTGCCGGTCGCCACGCTCTGCCCTTGTTCCAAGGCCATCAGTGCCCGTGGAGCGCACAATCAGCGCGGGCTTGTGACCCTTTCCGTACGGTTCACCCAGCCCATCTGGATCGAGGATCTCATAGAGCTCGTCGAGGCCAGCGCGAGCTGCGAGCTGTATAGCTTGTTGAAGCGTCCCGATGAAAAATTCGTGACTGAAGCGGCCTACGACAACCCGGTTTTCGTCGAAGACCTGGTGCGCAACGTCGCCGTGCGCGCCGCCGGTCACGGGCAGATCAAGTGGTTCAAAGTGGAGGCCGAAAACTTCGAGTCCATCCACAACCACAACGCTTACGCAATGATCGAGCAGACGGTGGCGAAGTAGGCACCCGATGGGTTTGCGCCCCCCGCAACGCACCACTTCCTGAAGGGCAGGGCTGAGATGCGCGGGTGAATGCTAGTCTCTGAACCCGCTGTCTAGCCACTGACAAACAAATAAGCTTCGGGGGATAATGTCTTGCCTGCCACCAGGCTATGGCGACCATTCGGTCTTTGCACTCTCGCTGGCGAATTTCTTCCGTCCAGTATCAGACTCGTCACCGAGCCCGCACGTAACCTCACTTGCGCCGGGCCATCCCTGTGCTACGCATTGTGCCCATCGCGGCGCAAGACGCGAATTAACATTCAAAGTTAATGCGATGAGTGAAGTCCTGAACAAGACAATTGTACTGGTGCTCAACCGGCACTGGCAGGCGATCGACGTCAAAACGCCTGCTGAAACCTTCTCCATGCTGGTCAATGGTTCAGCCACCGCGCTGGACATTCATCTGGATGAAGAACTGCGTCCCGTGACATGGGAGGAGTGGATCACCTTGCCGGTGCGCACGGGTGATTATGCCGTGGGAACGGTGCGCGGGGGCATTCGCGTGCCCACCGTCATTGTGCTCGCACGTTTTGACAAGGTGCCCAAGCGGCGGCCCAAGTTCTGCGCCCGAGCCATTTGGGAGCGCGATGGCGGGGTATGCCAGTACACAGGCCGCAAGCTGCGGCCCAGCGAGGGGAATATCGACCACATCGTGCCGCGCTCACGGGGCGGCAAAACCTCTTGGGAAAACTGCGTGCTGGCGGATAAGCGCATCAACAGCCGCAAGGGGAACCGCCTGCCGGAGGAAATCGGCCTGCGGCTGCTGCGCCCGCCTTTCGCACCCCGCGAGGTGCCCACCAGCGCGCTCATCCGCAACCATCACAGCGTGCGGGATTGGGAGTACTTCATCGGCAAGGTGGAAGCGGATCGCGTGCAGATGGTCTAAGAATGCGCCTTTCTGCTTCGTTTCATGGAGCGTGACGGAGTGGTGCATTTGAGGCTTCCCCCGGCACACAGTTCCCGCTAGCATTCACGCTTCCATCTTTATGCACCGCTCGATTTCGTCCCTAGCCGCCTGCCTCTCCATCTGTGGCATCGCCATCGCCCAGGAAAGCAAAAACGCGCCCCCCTATGTCCCGCCTGTGCCTACGCTCACTCCGGCACAGGTGGCAGGCGTCCTAAAGCAGTTGGATGAATTAGAGAAGTCCATCCTCTCGCAGCGCGGCAACACGCTGGGCGCCATCATTCAAAAGCTGCACGCCGCCGCAGCCAGTGATGCAGCGGCGATCAATTTCCTGACTGACTGCGACAAGCTAGTGAATGTGGAACGTAAGGACGGCGACCGCAAGGACGCCAAGCAGATCGAGAAAAAGAAGGAAGCGGAAAAGCGCGAACCTCGCGGCCCGGACGCCGACAAGGAAGGCGATTTTGGCACCGGTCTGCGCCTGTGCCTCGAGTATTTGGCGCTCACCCTCGAAGCCCGGGACTTGAAGGACAAGGATATGGCCACCTTCGTCCCCAAGATCAAAAGTTTTCATCAGAACGTTCTCTCCCAGGGAAAAAAGATCAAAGGCCGTGCGGGTGACATGCTGATGCAGCCGGTGGGCTCTGGTGGCGGGGGTGGCCGTCGTGGCGGTGGTGCCACAGGCGACATGCGCGTGATTGTGGAAGCCTACCAGCTCGATCAGTTCCTGCGCAGACCCAACTGGCCCATGGTTCCCGGCGACATCATGGACATGTATGACAAAGTGATCATTGAGAGCGCCCGCAAGAACAAGAAGGAGGACATGCCGGCGCTCTGGGATGCTGCCCTCAATCTTGAAGCTTCCGTGCGCAAGTTGCGTCTGGCGGATGGTGATTTCACCGTCTGGGAGCAATCCACCTACCCCAATCTCCGCTGGCAGCGCGCCTCAGATTTGGTGGCCACCGGCCCCAATCCCGTGAACGGCATGGCGGACATGTTGAAGGTCATCAAGGACTATCCCGGTCACCCCAACTCTCCTGAATGGGTGCGCCAGCTTCGCGCCATGGTTGCACCTCCAAAACCTGGGGAAGAAGCTGACAAGGATGCCACGGCGGCGAAGTAGGAGGCTTTGGCCGGATAACGAACAAATGGGTCTTGAAGGCGGCACGCGAGTGCCGCCCTTTTTCTTAGCAAGGGAGCGCCGGCGCTCCCTTCGCTGGCGCGAGGCAAAAAACGTTTTACCAGACGATGATCCCTCAGATCATCCCCAGCTTCATTTTGCCTTCCACGCTGATCATGCCCTGATTCCAGGCCGGGTCCCACACCAGTTCCACGGCGGCATCATCCATTTCCTCGATGGTCATGATGCGGCTTTGAGCATCGGCAGCAATGGTGGGGCCCATGCCGCAGCCGGGGGCGGTGAGGGTCATCTTTACTTCCGCGCGCTTCTTACCTTCGTCGGTATCCACCACGCGGCAATCATACACGAGGCCTAGATCCACGATGTTCACCGGGATTTCCGGGTCATAAACGTTGCGAAGCTGGTTCCACACTTCCATTTCCAAGTCGCTCGCCTCGGAGGGCATGTTGGAGGAGCTGTCGTGCTCGGCCTTCTTGTGCTCGGCCTCAAGGTCAATGCCCAGGGCATCTGCGTCCTTGGTCTGGATACGGGCGAGGCCAAAATCGGTCGCGACGGTGTAGGTGCCGCCGAGTGACTGGGTGATGATCACCTTCAGGCCCTCTGGCAGCGTGACCATGTCACCGCTGGGGATCTGAATGGCGTCAACTTGGCGTTTGAGTTCGAGGGATGTGTGCATGGGGACAGTGAAAAGGGGAAAGTAAAAAGGAAAAGTGGGACGGCTATGAATTCAGCACGATCTTGATTTTGCCCACCTTCTTATCGGCGGCGGCGAGGGACTCCACAAGCGTGGGGCCCATGGTCACAGTATTGTTTTGCACAGGTGCGGGACGCGAGGCACCGCTTTCGGCTTCCAGTGCGGCGCGCAGTGCGCCCTCCACCATCTGGCCACAATGAATCTTCATGGGCGGCAATGGACCCAGTGGGCGGGACAGCTCTTCGGCAGACATTTGCAAGGCTTCCTCACGGGTCTTGCCCCGGATCATCTCCGTGGCAAGGCTGGCCACGGCGATGGCCGTCTGGCAGCCGAAGCTCTGGAAACTGGCCTTGTCGATCACCTTGCGGCCATCGTGCTCCTTGTACTTCACCCACAGGCGCACCATGTCGCCGCAGTCCGGGCTCCCCACCGTGCCCACGGCATCGGCATCGGTCATCTCTCCCAGGTTTTGCGGGTTGGCGAGGGCGTCTTGCAGGGTCTGTTCGTTCATGATTATTCCATTTCCACCCGGTAGCGCGGCACGCTCGGATCTACTTCAACACTATACGCATCAATGCCCCCGGAGAGGCACTTGGTTTCGCCGAAGCCATGGCCGATAAAGTACGATACAGCATCCAGGGAGCGCGTGCCCTGGTGATCATAGATGATCACGGGCTGGGTCTTGTCCCACTTGTCGAAGATCTCCTGGATGAGCGGCTGAGTAAGCAATTGCGCTCCTTCAATCTTCACCGCCTCGTGCTCTTCACGGGTGCGGGCATCCAGCACTTTAAGCTCGGGATTGGCTTCCCGCAGGGCGGCAAACTCTTGCGGGGTGACCTGGATTTTCGCGTCCGCATCATGGCTGGCCTGCACGTTGCTGATGAATTCAGCCACCGGGATGTTTTCATTGCGGGCGCAGAGCTGGGCAACGGTTTCGCCCGGGCTGAAGCCGCAGCTCTGGCAGCCACCGATGTGGTACTTGGCGAACAAGGCCCGCTGAGCGCCAGGGTAAAGTTGCAGCAGTTCGCCCATCGTCGTGTCTCCAGACAAAGCGGGCGGTTCGGCAAGGGTGGTGGCGGTGCTCATGAGGGTGAGAAACCTGTGCCCGCCGCCTGCGATTGTGCAACCCGCATTTGCGCTATCCATCGGCCCGATTGCCGCTACAGTTTCCTTGCATGAGCATGCCTGAAAGCGAGCCCAGAATTTACGTACTGCCGACGATAATGACCGCCGGGAACATCCTGTGCGGCTACATCGCGACCCTGCAAATCTTCGATGGCAGGCACGAAGGGAACCCTTCCCACTACTACAACGCCATCCTGGCCATCCTCGGTGCCTGTGTCTTTGATGCCCTGGACGGCCGCGTGGCGCGCATGGGTGGCCAGGAGTCCCCTTTCGGTCGTGAGCTTGATTCGCTGGCGGACATCGTCTCCTTCGGCATCGCCCCAGCTTTGCTGGTGCATGACATTGTACTGAAGAACATCGAAGGCCCCTTCAGCCTCGGCTGGCTCGTCTCCTGTCTCTATCTGGTCTGCGGTGCCATGCGCTTGGCGCGGTTCAACTGCATCGCCGCCATGGACGTCAAAAGCAGCAGCACCAGCTTTCGTGGCTGCCCCATTCCTGCCGCCGCTGGGGTGATTTCCTCCATCACCCTGCTGCTGCTCTGGCTGGACTCCAACGACCGCGAGATCGGCCAGTGGAAGTATGCGCTGGTCGTGCTCATGGTGCTATTGAGCTGGCTCATGGTCAGCAACATTGAGTACCCCAGCTTCAAGAGCGTGAACTTCCGCACCCGCCGGTCGTTTGACTGGGTGCTGGGGCTCATCATCGTGCTCGCCTTCTCGGTGAAGAACTGGCAGTGGATGCCCTCCGTGCTGTTTGTCAGCTACCTCGCCTACGGTCTAGTGCGGCCCTGGATTTCCCGCCGCTGGCGCAAGGAGATCGAAATTGAAGAAGAGGTGCCCGAAGACATTGGACCCGATGAGGCTGCCTCACAGAAGCCGACGGAGTGAGGGACTTGAGCGGCCTTGGGGATGATCGATCACTTGGTTTTGGTAAACCTCCAGCCATGTGCGCCCATTAGGAGCGCGGTGGATGCTGTCGGGGCGTGAGGCGGGGTCGAGTCCCTTGGCTTTCTCCCAACTATCGGGAAGACCATCCCCATCCTTGTCGGTCGCGGCCTTGCCCTTCGACAGGACCGGCCATCCGCCGACGTCTTTTGGAGAGTCAATCATGCGCCCAGTGCGGGTCTGGACTTGGTTGATAACGCGCAGATCCACAGCATCTCGGCGCAGGGAGGCACCCACAAGAGCGAGCACGCTGGCCGTGGAGGTGCTAGCAGAAACGGCAGGCAGCTCGGCATTCGCAAAGGTCACCGGCGCAGGCAACAAGTAAGTGGCCGGATTGATGGAGCGAGGTAAGGAAACCAGCCACATCGGGTCGGCGTTGCCGGAAGCGTTTTTCCACAAAGCACCGTCCAAAGTATTGCCAGCCCAATAAGCGCAGGAGTAGGGTGAGAGCTCCTCAAAAGCCCAGTAACGGTGGGCATAATAGGGCGCGTGCGAAGTGGGTAGCCAGCCCTTCGCCGTGCTGGGGCCTGTGAGATAGGCGTTGTTGATAAAATTGACCTGGGCGACGGCTTCTGGATTGCGATTGGCACCGGCAGCCTCCCAGCCTTCCTTTGCGGAGCCCCAGTCGTAGATCACGTTGTTGCGGAAATCGAACAACACGCCAACGGCATCTTTGGCAATGGGCTTTGTGCCTGCGATCATGGGCGCGCGGTCGGCGTGATGAGCATAAAGGTTATGATGGAAGCTCAGCCGCGCACCGTTGTGACCGCGTACGAGAGAGCCTTTGCCGTGCGCCCCTCCACTCGAGTGGACGGAATGGAGCAGGCTTTCGGAAATCAAACACCATTGCACGGTCACATCACGCGCATCCGGGGTCACGCTCAGCGTTTCATCCACACCCCAGCTTGCTGAAAGGTGATCGAGAATGATGTTTTTCCCACTCGACACGGTGACCGCGTCGATATCCGCACGGACCCGATCGCCGAGGCGAAAGCGCATGTAGCGCACGATCACCTCGCTGGCCTGGATGTGGAATTCATTGCCCGCCACGGTGATGCCTTCACCCGGCGCCGACTGGCCCGCGAGAGTGAGGTAGGGATTGCGCACTCGCAGCGCGCTTTTCAGCCAAATCGTGCCAGCGACACGGAATACCACGGTGCGCCGTCCCCTAGCCTCGACCGCCGCGCGCAGGGACCCAAAGCCCGAGTCCTTTAAGTTCGTGACGAAAAGGCTCTTCCCACCGCGCCCGCCCACCGTCCATTTGCCAGCCCCCTCCGCCCCAGGGAAAGCCGTTAGCGCTTCGCCAAGTACGGGGCCAGAAATCGAAAGAAGAAAGAGAGAAACGAGAGCCGCCCGAAGACAGCTCTGCCGTGAATACGTCATTCCTCGAATAGACCGCATGAAGGCCCTTCCCGCTCAATTGAATTGCCGAAGCTGAGTGGCATCAATAAACGAAGCGCTACCGGCTTTGCTGTTTCTGATCGCTGACACACCCCGGAATGCGTATGGACATAGGGCAAACCTCACACTACAGGCGGAGAGCCCGCTCGATGCCCGATTTTTTTCAACACTTTCGTCTCCCAACCCTGCACCATCTGGCAGATTGCGATCTAGCTGCGCGTGAAGCTGAACTGGCCGAGTGGGCCAAGACAAGCCCCATAGCCCTGCTGCTGCCCGCGCTCTATTCGGAATTCGAAAAGCCCGCGCTCCAGCGCATGCTGCGGCAGATCGCTGATGTGCCCTACATTTCAGAGGTCATCCTGAGTGTGAACCGCGCCACAGCCGCCCAGATCAAGATCGCCCAGGCCCAGGCCAACGAATGGCTGGGGAATAAGCCGGTCACCCTTTTGTGGAACGATGGCCCGGCATTGAAGGCGGTGCATCGTGAGCTGGAAAAGCATGGGATGCCGCCCTACCGCGCGGGCAAGGGCTCCAACATCTGGATGGGTGTGGCCTATCTCGCCGCGCGTGGCGAGCACCGGATTGTTGTCAGTCATGACACCGATATCCTGAGCTATGAGCGCGGTCTGCTTTGGCGCCTGTGCTACCCCGTGGCGCATCCCGAGATGCCCTATCGTTTCGCCAAGGGCTACTACGGCCGGGTGGGCGACCGCATGTATGGTCGTGTCACGCGCCTGCTGGTGCTGCCGCTCATCCACGCCTTCATGGAAGTGCAGGGCCGCAGTCCCCTACTCGAACATCTGGAGGGCTTCCGTTACCCGCTCTCGGGAGAATTCTGCGCTGATCTTGAAACCTTGAGCTCCTTTGAGATGCCGCGCGGCTGGGGCCTGGAGATGTGCCTGCTGTGCGAAGTCTTCGCTCACCTGCGCACCCACGAACTGTGCCAGGTGGATCTGGGCTTCAACTTCGAGCACCGCCACCGCAGTGTTTCGAATGCGCCTGCTGCCAACGCCTTCGTCACCGGTCTCGTCGCCTCTGCCACTGAAGTCGCCAGCACTCTGGCGGCCCATGTCGCCGCCGGTAGTTCGGCATCCGAAAATACCAGCCTGCTCAATTCCGTTATCAGCGCTTACCGCAAGATCGCCCTAGAGTGGGTGCCGCGCTACCAGCACGACGCCCACCTCAATGGCCTGCGCTTCGATGTCGCCGATGAACAGAACGCCGTGCAGGTCTTCACCGCAGCCCTCGTCGACGCCTTCCAGATTCAAGAAGGCGACATCGGGCCCCGCTGCGTGGAACAGCCTTCCTGCAAGCAGACGCTGGCCCAGGTGCCCGGCATCGGCGATGCTATTATCGCAGCAGCGATTCGCTAGGAGAATCGGACGCGCCTGATTCTTCAAAAAGAAATGTAACCTTCCGGGGTTCATCTGGGATGTCAATCACAGCAGTCATAAGTGAATTGTTCTTCAATGCAGCCAGATGTCAACCGTGCCCGGTATGCACTCCCCCTACCTCATCACCGGCAGAATCACCCGCGATGCATGGCCCGCATCGTGCCAAATCGTGTTGATGGCGGCAATGCCGGGGTCGGTGATAAAGTGGCTGATGGGGGCGCCGGTCTGCGGATTGGGCTCGTAAAAGGGAGCGCCGGTGCTGGCGATGGTGACGCGCACCTGATGCCCTTTGTTGATGATGATGCTGGTCCAGCCAATGTCCCAGGCGAGTTTGGCGATTTCACCCGGCACCAGCAGCTTCTGATGATCGAAGCCTTCGCGGTAGCGGGCGCGCAAAGGATAATCCATCAGCAGGATCGAGCGGCCGTCGGGATACACATCGGTCACACGCAGGAAGAAATCGGTGTCCTTGGCGGTGGAGGAAACGAAGACTTCCGCCTTGATGCGGCCGGTGATTTCGAGCGGCTGGGCGAGGACCTCGGAGGTCCAGGTGCGCACTTCGGCCTGTTCTTCAAAGCCGCGTGCGTCCTTGGCTCCCGGGAAACCTGTGTACGGCAGGCTCATCGGATGCACCGGATCGCTGGTGTATGAAGTACCGGCCCAAGGGACGGAAGGTTTGGCAGCACCCAGGCTGCCGTCCGGTTGGAGAAACCAGTCCACGTTGGTCGCGGCTGGAGGGAAGTCCTTCGCCTCGCGCCACACGTTGCCCGGTGCGCCGGTTTCACCTACAGCACCCATGACGTAGTACTTCACGGTGGTGTCTTTTTCGACGCCGTTTTCCTCGCCCTTGAGGTAGTGGTTGAACCACGTGGTCATGTGCGGATACACATCAAATTGCGCGTTCTCGGGGAAGACGAGGTCACCGATCTTGTTCGACTTCGGATAGCCGCCGTGCAGCCAGGGGCCGATGATGAGCTGCTGTTTGCCGCGTGAATTGTCGCCGCCGTGCTGCTGCCTGCCGATGAAGCTGGCGACGCTGCCCTGGCACATGAAATCAAACCAACTGCCGATGGTGAAACAGGGCAGGTTCATCTTGTCAAAATGCAGCGAGGCATCCTCATCGCGCCAGTAGTCATCATAGTTCGGGTGCTGGTCCCACTCCTTCAGCATGGCCGTGTTGTCATTGATATCGCGGGCCACTGAGCCGCCTTTGATGAACCGCTGCGGCTTGGTCGCGCCGCCGATGCGGTAGCCCTCCTGATACAGGCTCAGGCCCGTATCGGTCATGTACTGCGCGACCAGATGCGGCGGCTGGGTGACGGCCAAATAATTCTGCGCATAACCGGCCTGTGATCCGCCATACGTGCCCACTTTGCCTGTGCTCCAGGGCTGGGTGCCAAGCCATTCGCACACATCATAGCCATCCCGCAGCGGCCCCCATTGCAGTCCGCGATAGCCGCGGTAAACGCCCTCGCTTTCATGCGTGCCACGGTAATTGATGAGGGCAATCACGAAGCCGCCCTCGGCAAACTTAGCCGCCGCCTTGCGCGATCCGGCGCTGGAAATATCCGCGTACCGCTGCTCGAAAATCGCTGGCCACTTCCCCTCGCCCGGCGGGAAGAAGACATAGGCGGAGAGGCGCTTGCCATCGCGCATGGGAATCATGATGTGCTCCTCGCGGATGCTGCCGAAGTCGATCTTGGGAGATTCAACGGCGAGCAAGGAGGACGCACAAACGAGGAGGAAGGCGAAAGCGTGGCGCATCAGGCCATTACGCACCCTGGACCTACTACGTTACAAGGGAACGCGTCGTTCGAGACGTAACGGCGACGAATTCCCTGAATGAGCGACTCGGGCAGGAACTAGAGCTTGTGAAATTTTTCACAAATCCCCCTTGCCGCTCGAATGGCGGCTCCGATAATCCCCCATGGCCTCCGTTGAGTATCTTCCTGGCAAGCAGCCGCACACCCGCGAGCATCGTCTCATCTTCCGCAACGTGGATCGGGCGGGCTTTGATCCGAGCCTGGAGTGCTACCAGCGCGATGGCGGCTACGACCAGCTCAAGAAGGCGATCAAGATGGAGCGCCAGGATATCATCAACGAGGTGAAGGCCAGCGGCCTGCGCGGTCGGGGCGGTGCCGGTTTCCCCACAGGCGTGAAATGGGGCTTCATTCCGCCCACCAACACCAAGCCGGTGTACTTGATCTGCAACGCCGATGAATCCGAGCCGGGCACCTTCAAGGACCGCTACATCATGCATCAGGACCCGCACCAGCTCATCGAGGGCATGGTGATCTCCTGCTTCGCGGTGAAGGCCTGCCTCGCCTACATCTATGTGCGCGAAGAATTCCCCTACGCCGCCAAGATCCTGGAAAAGGCCATCGCCGAAGCCAAGGCCGCCAACTTCCTGGGCAAAAACATCCTGGGCAGCGGCTACGACCTGGAAATCTACGTGCATCGCGGTGCCGGTGCCTACATTTGTGGCGAAGAGACCGGATTAATCGAATCGCTCGAAGGCAAGCGCCCTTACCCGCGCATCAAGCCCCCCTATTTCCCCGCCGCGCTGGGCCTCTACATGAGCCCCACTATCGTGAACAACGTGGAATCCCTCTGCCATGTGAAGCACATCATCGCCATGGGCGGTGCCGAATACGCCAAGCTGGGCACGCCGAACAACACCGGCACTCGCATCCTGTGCGTGAGCGGCGACGTGCAGAAGCCCGGCTACTTCGAAGTGGAAGTGGGCAAGGTCACCATGGGCGAGGTCATCAATGACCTGTGCGGCGGCTTGAAGCCCGGTCGCACGCTGAAGGCGATCATCCCCGGCGGCTCCTCGGCCAAGGTGCTGCGCGCCGATGAGAAATTCAAACTCAAGGACGGGCGCGAACTCACCATCTGGGACATCCCGATGGATTTCGACACCATGGCCGCGTGCGGCTCCATGGCAGGCTCCGGCGGCGTGATGATCATGGACGACACCCGCAGCATGGCCTGGGTGATCAATAACCTGAACAAGTTCTACCAGCACGAATCCTGCGGCCAGTGTACGCCCTGCCGCGAAGGCAGCCCCTGGATGGCCAAAATCAGCGACCGCATCGTGGCTGGCAACGCCAGCCCGGACGACGTGGACATGCTGGAGCAGGTGGCCAACCAAATCGAAGGCCGCACCATCTGCGCCTTCGGCGAAGCCGCCTCCTGGCCCACCCAGAGCTTCGTGCGCAAGTTCCGCGATGAGATCAAGTCGGTGACGAAGTCGGACCTCTCCGGCAAGATCGTCAATGCAGAGACCCAGCTCGCTGCGGCGGGATTGGAGGCGTGATTTGGAGATTCCTTTCACAAGACAGAGAACCGCATTTGACAACCTGAAATCGGCGTGTAGCATGCGCGCCCTTTCGTACTGGAGGCACACGCACATGGCCAAAACACAAGTCATTTTAAAAGAGAAGATCAAAGGACTCGGAGCCGAGGCCGATGTCGTATCCGTCAAGCGCGGTTTTGCCCGCAATTTCCTGGTTCCCCAAGGCATGGCCTTCGAGGCCACCAAGTCGAACCTCCTCCGTCTGAGCAAGCTGAAGGCTGTTCGTGCCAAGCGTGAAGCTGAAGAGCTCGCCGAGGCCGAAAAGACCGCTGCCAAGCTCAAGCGCCTCAAGCTCAAGCTTACCCTCGCCACCGGCGCTTCGGGCAAGGCTTTCGGCTCGATCACCACGATCGACATCGCCAAGGCGGTGGAAGAGAACGCGAAGATCACGCTGGACCGTCACTCGATCGAGCTGGAAAAGCCGATCAAGACCACCGGCAAGCACGAGGTCACCGTCAAGCTTCACCCCGAGGTGAGCTGCTTCCTCAAGATTACCGTCGTGGCCGAGGGCGAAGCCGCTCCCGCCGACGACAGCGACAGCGAAGAGTAGTCTTCACTGGCATCCTGTTTTGAAAAGGCTCCTGGGAAACCGGGAGCCTTTTTTGTGGTATGATTTGTCGTATCGAGGGCGACCCGCCCTCCGAAATATGCTGGCGAGGGCGGGTCACCCTCGATACACCATCAACTACTTCAGCGAAGCCAAATAAGCCAGCAAATCAGCCGCTTCCTGCGCTGTGAAACCGGCCAGCAAGCCCTCGGGCATCAGCGAAATGGGCAACGTCTGCTCACTCTTGACTTGGCTCATCTGGATCGGCACGGCCTGACCGGTGGCAATTTTGAGCGTGAGCTGGTCCGCATCACGTTTTACCACAAAGCCCATCTGCGCGCTGCCGTCCTTCAAGGTCACAGTCAGCGCATTGAAGCCCTGAGAGATGGTCTTCGAAGGACTGATGATCGCCTCCGCTATCTGCGCTAATTGCAGACGCGCCCCCACCTTCGAGAGATCTGGCCCAAAGTCGCGTCCAGTGCCATTCACGAAGTGACAGGCAAGACACGTCGAAGCCTTGCCGGTGGGCGTGAAAAGCTCAGCTCCCCGCGCGGCTTCGCCTTTGAGCGCCAGCAGTTTCTCCACGTTCACCGATGTCCCCAGCGTCGCCACGCGCTGATCATCCGGCAGGAACCGCTCAAACAGCCCGCGAATGTGCGCATTGGGAGAGCTCATGCCCTCCTTCAAGGCACCGCCGAAGGTCTTTGACTGCGAGTGCTCCAAGACGTCCAGCAGGGCCAGTTGCGACGAGCCTATGGAGAGCACTTCGGCGCGTGCTACCACTCCCGGTTCCGGCGGCACGGCCAGCGATTTGATCCAGTCCTTCAGCAACTCCGCCGCCGCCACATCCACCTCCCGCGATCCCACTGCGGGCATGTGACCGGAGCCAGTGGTGGCAATGCGGTGCAGAAGCACGCTGTTCCACGGATCGCCCCTTTTGATCACCTTCACATTCTTCAGGCCGAAGTCTCCGCGTGTGGGAGCCGCATCCACAGCCCGCATTTCATCCAGTGCCAGCTCCGCGTTCAGTATCACTGGCACCGAGCCGCCGCCGTTTTCGCGATGACAATGAGCGCAGTTCGCGTGCAGCCAGGAGCGCGATTCCGCCTCCAGTTGCTTCGCGCCATTTTTATCGTGCGCATAAGGATTCACCAAGCGGGCAGCGCTGCGTTGGAAGAACTTCGCGTCCACCAGCTCCGTCTCCAGGATGGCGTCAGCATCCGAAAGCTGCTGCGGCTGAAAGCTCAGCGCGAAGCCGCTCCAGGCGTTGTGGCAGCGCAGGCATTCAGCGCGGTTGCTGAAGCGATAGGTGTAGCGGTGCTTGCCGCCGGCATACTGTTTTCCCTCCAGATCGAGCTGCCGCTCATCACCTGCGGCAGGCACCAGATCCGCATCTGTTCCCGCCTCATTCCACCGGTAGCTGTAGGCATTCCAGGCCAGACCATCAAAGTGCAGCACCTGAGTTTCGATCTTTCGCACACTCTCGGCTTTGCCCTGTGCCATCTGCATGGTCAGCGTTTTGGCCAGCACCACATCCTTGGGCCAGATAACCTTGCTGTCGGTCTTGCCCTTGGTTTTCCACAGGCTGGTTTCGATCTTGCCCGCTGGCACGCCGATGAAACGTGAGCCCTGGGCACCATCCATCCACATCGGCGCGCGAATGGCAAAGTCATGCACACCGGCTGCGGGTGTCTGTTTCACCACATCCACAAACAGCCCCGTCTCGCTCAGCTTGCGTGGGAAATCCGCCGATTTGCTGGCGCTGGGATTGCGCACCAGGCGATGCACGGTGGACTGCTTGTTCCAATGGACGAAGTACAAATCGCCGTCCTCGCCCTGGCCAAAGGTCACAATCTTCACTGCCGTGCTGGCGATCTCCTCATGCCGCGTGATCTGCTTGCCATCATGCCACAACGCCCAGATTTTTCCCGTCTCGTAGTCACCGTAAATGTAGGCCCCCTCCAGCTCCGGCAGGCGCTTGCCATGATACACAAAACCGCCGGTGATCGAGGCCGCCTCGCTATGACTGTGCGTGACCGTGGGCGGCGATACTGGCGTAGGCCCCAGGCGTTCCGGCAGGATGCTGTTGTTCCCTTCAAAGGCGCTCCATCCGTAGTTGCCACCCTTCTTGATCAAGAAAATTTGTTCCCATTGCTCCCAGCCGACATCACCGCACCAGAGATTGCCCGTGGGCCGGTCAAAGCTCATTTTCCAAGGGTTGCGCAGACCGTAGGCATAGATTTCCGGCCGCGCTTTTGGCATGGAGATGAACGGGTTGTCCACAGGCACTTGATAGGCCTTGCCGTCGGCCTTGTGATCCACATCAAGGCGCAACACGCTGCTCAGTAGATCCGTGATGTCCTGCCCCGTCTTCAGGGGATCAGGCGGCGCAGGCACTTCGCTATCGCCGGTGGAAACATACAGCAGGCCATCATTGCCAAAGGTCAGCGCCGCGCCGTTGTGCCCGCCGCTGCGCCAGGTGACCAGCACTTCCTCAGTCGCCGGATCAATCACCAGTGGCTTCTCCTGCTTGACCGTGAAACGGGAAAGCCGCGAGCCGTCGTCCAGCTTGTCGCCGTTCGTGTAAGTAACAAAGACCTGCTTGTTGGACGCAAACTGCGGATGGAACGCAATGCCGTAGGCGTGGTCCACGGCCGGGTGCAGCGCCTTCAAATCCAGCGCCACGTCCAGTTTTGTAGCCGCAAGGTCATTCGGCGCGACCACCAGCTTGCCGTTGTTCTGCACAAACACCCACTGGTCCAACCCCGGCACTGGCACCATGTCCAGAATCTCCGTCAGCGGCAGGTTGGCAAAGACTTGCTCAGCAATGAAAGGCTTCGGCGGCTCCGGCGATCCGTGGATGCGCGAGGTCTTCCATTCCACGCCCTCCGCAGAGACGATCAATGGCAGCGCCAGCAGGACTGAAACAAATCGGGTCAAACTCATGCGCTGACAATGCTATCGGGCCGTGCTTGGGAAGCCAAGTGCGAAAAGACAATGTCTGCCAGTCTCAAGGCACTTGCTCGCGCTGGCACTGCCCCTTACCTCTTCACTGTGATCTCCGACCCCGCCCAAGCCGCCGCCCGCCTCTGCATGGACTGCGGACTGTGCTGCAACGGCGTGATGTTTGACATGGTCATGCTCCAGCCCGGCGATAACCCGAGGGCGCTGAAAGCCCATGGCCTCAAGGTCAAACGGCGCGAGCATTTCCGCCAGCCCTGCATCGCTCTTTGCGGCACGCAGTGTACCATCTATCAGCATCGCCCCACGCGCTGCCGGTTGTTCGAATGCCAGCAGTACCAGCAGGTGGCTGCGGGCACGCTTGCTGAGGCCGTCGCCAAAGCGAGGATTGAGGAGGTGAAACAACAAGTCGCTCACATTGAGCCCATGCTCGAAGGCATCAGCGGCAGCAACCCGCGCAAGTCGCTATCCCAGCGCTATGCCAGTTCATTGGCCGAGCCTGTTGAGGCTACTACACAGCGTGCCGAATTGATTGAAGCGATGGAGAAGCTGCAGGGCGTGCTCACCGAGCATTTTCGGGTAGGGTGATGAATGTTGGCGTCTGCTCTGGCGTAGCGCGGTATTCCAATACCGCGATGGGCGTATTCAACACATATCGCGGTATTGGAATACCGCGCTACGTCAATGAAACTCCAAATCCGGCGGAAAGTTCCTTACCAGATCATCATCCGTAAAGGGCTTGCCGTCCGGCCCGTCATAGATGAGCTGGAACGCGCCTCCAGACGAAGAGATGACGTGCAATTGAATCCCCGGGCTGCTCGGCGATGAACGGAAACCATTGGGACCGATGGCGGGATGGTCCTTGCTGATGAGCGCGATCTTTTGGCGGTTGGCACCGGCAAGCTGCGCGACCGTTTCTTCCCAGGTGCCGTTGGGCAACGAGTGCACAGAGGTCCAATAATCGAGCAGCATCTGGCCCACGATGGAAGTCTGCTCCTGCGGCGTCAGATTGGGCTTGAGCAGGCCGTTCAAGGGTGAGGGCGGCAGGCCTGCATCGCCATCGCGCACGGGCGTTTTTGCCTGCAACGCGGGATCATTCGGATCGTGCTTGTAGCCGCTTGGGCTGCGCAGCCGTGCGATGAGGCCGGACAAGCCGTCGCGCTCACCCAGCACCAGCCCGATGAACAGGGCCAGCAGGACGAGACCGCCCACCAGGATCGCGCTGCGAAACCGCTTCACGGCTAGGCCTTCATGAAGCCAAGGTTGGCATTGAAGTTCACGATGCTGGGGAAGACATCGCGAATCTGGCTGTCCGAAAGACCGAACCACTTGGCCATCGTGGCGGCGTACTGGTCCACCGAGGTGGTGGGTATCCAGCGACCGCGCCCCGTGTCATTGGGGTTGCCACTGGTGCTGATGTCAGGATCGGGGAAGGTGCCATACACTTTCTGGCCTTCCACCGCGCCGCCCATGACGATGTGATGGCCGCCCCAGCCGTGGTCGGAGCCACGACCATTCGAATCGAAGGTACGGTTGAAATCCGAAGCTGTGAAGGTCGTTACCGAACTGCCCATGTTGATGCTGTCGAGCGCATCTTGGAAGCCCTTCATCGAGGCGCTTACATCGCCAAGCAACTGAGCCTGCGGACCGATCTGATCGCCATGCGTATCGAAGCCGCCGGTGGCCACGAAGAAGATCTGACGCGTCATGCCCAGCGGGCCTTGAGCCTGCACCAGCTTTGCCACCGTGCGCAACTGCTGGCCCAATCCCGAATTGGGGATCATGTTGAAGGCGGAGGTGCCTTGCAATGCCGTGTTGATGGTGTCGGCTTCGCGGATCGACTTGTTGGAGAGATCGGCAAACGCGCCTTCCATCAGGTTCGTGTACTCGGCATTCAGCACGCTGCGGAAGGCGGTGTAACGGCTCACATCCTGCGAGCTGCTGCCCTGGCCGATGCGGAACTCGGGCGAGCCTCCGGGACCGGGACGGAAGGGCAGCATGGTCTTGCCCACCTGGAAGAAATTGGTGCCGCTGAGCGATACCAGCATGGACACCGAAGTATGCGCCTGGGCCGAGACAATGGCTTCGGCCATGCGCGCGCCCCAGCCCGTCTGGTTGTAGGCGGCGTTCATCGTGCTGGCCGAGGTCTGCCAGGCCATCTGCTGATCGCTGTGTGAAAACAGGTTCTCTGGAATCGCGGCTGTCTGATTGCGGTAATCCGAGAGCGTGGCAGGCGCAATGAGTGTGCCCACATTGGCCAGCATGGCCAGCTTGCCCTGTGAGAACAGATCGCGACAGCCAGTCATCGATCCATGGATGCCCAAAGCCATGCCATTGTCGTTGGTCGCATTGAGCGGCAGGATGCCGGAGAGCGGGATGCCAAGCACGGTGCGGCTGGCGAGGTACTTCGCATGAGCCGAGGACTCGCGCGGCATCATCACGTTGTTGGAGTCGTTGCCACCAAACAGGAACAGGCAGACAATGGCCTTGTAAGGATCACTGGTGGGCACGGTATCCGCCGCGACGGCGTTCATCTGGCGCAGCGTGAGAATCGTATTCAGCAGGCCGGCGGTGGACATCGCCGTGCAGGCGGACTTCCCCAAAAAGTTCCGGCGGGTGAGAATGTTGGGCGCTTCGTTCGGCGACATAAGGCGGGCAGGTAGGAGTTGCGAAACTTAGCGGTCCACGGCCAGTTCGGGGCTGGAGGAAAGCAATTGGAACATCACTTTCACACCCGTTGTGGAAGAGGTGGAATACAGTGTATGAATCTTTAACAGGCTGTCCTTCAGGGTGGCGGACATCGGGCGGGCCAGCAGCAGGTTTTCAATGCGCGCCAGCAAGGCATCCGGCGTGGACCAGAGCTTGGTCAGTGAGGTGTAGTCCAGCGCCGCCCGCGGACCGGAATTGGTGGTGAAGCCGCTGGCTGCGCCATCGAAGAAGTAATTCGAGGTGTCCACGATGGAGAGCTCGGTGGTGATCTCAAACTCCGGTGCGTAGAGGCTCGCGTCCAGCAGCGGGCCCGGCGGACGGTAGTCGGTATGGAAGAAGTTAAACACCGTGGGAGACTGCATGGGCCACTGGCCCATTGAATCAATGGCATTCCACATCATGTAACGGCCCAGGATCGGCGGATTGCTGGAGGGTGCCACCGGCAGGGCACGCAGCAAGCGAGAGAGCTTGAGAACGGGTTCGGCCAGTTTGCCAGCAGTGGCGACATCGCCCACCGTGCGGGCTTCTGGATCAAGCAGGACGGCCTTCACCACCGCCCCCAGATCACCGCGCACGCCCTTGCCGTTGTTGTCGAACTTGCTGCTCACACGATAGAGGTAGGCGGGGCTCGGATTGCTCTTGGTGAGGCGCTGGATCAGGCGCTTCGCAATGAAGGGGCCTACGTTGGGATGGGCGGCAATGATGTCGAGCGCGCGCCGCACATCCTGGAGAGCCGTCTGGCCCGCAGGGATGGTGGCACCGCCAAGGATCACCTTGCGACCGCGATCATGGTAGTCTTCGAAGGCCATCATCGGGTTGGTTTCATCCGCACCGTTGCTCCAGGTAAAGGCGGTGGATTTGTTGTAGGTCCAGCCGGTGAAGGCTCGGGATAGCTCCAGAATCTCGGCCTGTGTGTAGCTCGGGATCGCATTGCCCGATCCGTCTCGCTTGAAGGTGCCGTCCTTGTTCAGGTACTCGAGACCGATGCTGAAAAGCTGCATGATCTCGCGCGGATAGTTCTCATCCGGGCGTGCTTTCGAGCTGCGGATCATGGTGAGCCAGGTGCCCATCATGGGATTCAAGGTCACGTCTTCGAGAAGGTCGCGATACAGGCCGCCGGCCACTACACGGCGGGACAGTATATCATAGTAGTTCGTGCAGCCACGCGGGTAGTTGCGCAGCGCGCCCGCCTTGTCGGAAATCACCAGGATCTCGCTCAGGGCAAAAGCCACGCGCTGGCGCAGTTCATCGGGCGCGGTGATCGCATGCGTCCACCATGTCCACAAGCGGTCATCGGTCTGCGGCGTGGGGCTCATCGCCATCATGCTGCCGGGCAGGCCCATGGCATTCGCTGTATTGGCCAGCGAAATGAGATTGTTCTTCGCGCCCTGGAACTGCGCCACCTTGTCCATCAGGGCGAGATGCGAGGTCACCGGCAGCGCCAGTTGCTCATCGATCCAGGCGGAAAAGCCAATGGCCTTCACACGCGCGATGTCGGCATCGGAAGGACCAAAGGTCGCCTGCTTGAGGAACCTCGCGGCCTCTTGATCGGAGATGGCCGCAGCGGGTACCCATGGAGCTGTCGAATAAGTGCCGCTGGTATCCGCAGGATAGACGGGCGCTTGTCCATCGGCCACTACGACGTTCACCTTGCGGGTCACGGTCACGTCGTTGCCTGCCGCATCCTTGACGGTGTAACGCATCAAATAAGTGCCGGGCGTGGTGGCATCGACTTTACCATCCGTGGTCACTAGTGAGGCCACGTCGCCATCGACCAGATCAGTGGCGATGAAGCCGGGATCGACATACGTGGAGCCGACAGTAAGCGTGACATCGGAGCCTCCGGTGAGGGTGATCGTCGGCGGCTGTGCATCGGCCAGCAGCCAGGGCGCGAGATAGGCTCCATCGATGACTTCAAAGGACGCAGTGCCCGGCCTCAGCCAAGCGAGCGCCAGATGATCGCGCCAGCCGGATTCCTTGAAGCGGATCTCGATGTAATAGCTCTGGCCAGCGGTGAGTTTCACAGGCCGCGAGAGCTGGTAATCCGGGAACTTGCGCCACTCATAGTAATCCACTCCGGCAGGCACGAAGCAGATCATCTCCTTGTTCTCCGGCTTCCGGTCGGGGCTGATGTAAGCCTCGCTCCAGTCATCCGAAGCGATGTTGAAACGGTAGATGCCGGTGGTGGGCGCATAGACATAGCCGCGGATCAGCATGCCGTAGTTTTCGGCCTGATTGGAGGGGATCTCAGCGGAGGTAAGGCGCACACGGTCATCCGGACTGTTGGGGAACTTCGGCGATTTCACCAAGTCCGTGACCCAACTCCCCGTGATGTTCTTGTAGGTCTCGCAAAGAATCGAACCGGTGCCCGCCGCCAGCGGTGCGCCGACAGTGATGGTGAGTGAATCCGAGCGCGTGGCATTGCCGTCCGTAGCGGTCAGTTGCAGCTTGTAGGCCCCTGCTCCCGGCAGTTCCACAGAGGTATCAAGCGCGGTGGGCGCATTCATCAACACCTTCGTTGCCATGCCCGCTGGCGCGCTCACCACCGTCCAGCGATAAGCCAGCGCCTGCGGCCCCGGCACATAGTCAATCGCGGTGCCGTGCAGGGTGAATTTCTTGTGCGGCCACACGGCGGTCTGCGCATCGCCGGCCTTCACATTGATCTCGCCATCAAAGGCGGCTGCCGTGGCACCTGAAGGCGGGCTCAACAACACGCCCGGAATGATCACCGCAGCGCTGTTAGCCTGATCCGCTTTGCGATAAGCCACGGCAAGATTGTCATCGTTGCCGCCTTCCTTGTGCAAGGCCTGGACATAGTAGCGTTTCCCGGCAAGCAGGTGAATGGAGGCGGACTGTTGAGCCGGGAAACGACCCCAGTTGTAACGTCCCGTGGCCGAAGTCGCATAGGCGATCTTGGTCGCGCCGGAAGCAGCTTCGCCGGTGGTGTTCATCCATAGTTCGCTTTCATCATCACTGGAGATGAGGAAGACGTAATCGCCGTCGGCTGGCACTTGCAGGAAGCCGGTGAGACGCTGGCCATAGTTGTCGCCCCAGTTCGATGGCGTCTCAAAGGTGCTCAGCACATCGGTGAAATTCGGCTTGCCCGCATAAGCCGCTGAGTTGCGCAGATCATTCAGCGTGTAGCCAGGGATGCCTGTCCAGGCTTCGCGCAAGATACCGCCGGCATTGGGGCTCAGCGCATTCTGCACCGTCACCAGTACCGTGCCGCTGCTGGTGTTCAGACCATCCGAAGCGGTCATCTTGATTTCATACACGCCCGGGCCGGTGAACTTCACATTGCTCACGGCACTGGTCGCGCTGTCGAACGACACCTTGGTCGAGGTGGCAGACCACCTGTAAGTCAGAGCTTTTGGCCCTGGGTTCAAATCATAGACCAATGCCGCCAGCGTCACCTGATTGGTGGGCCAGAGAATGGTGCGGCCCAAACCCAGAGCCACGGTGATCTCGGGATTGAAAACTGGCGCAGGCTTGAAGGGAGAAAGGAAGCCGCGTGAAAGCACTTCGCGGCCATTGGTGGCTGGCCCGCTCAACGCCAGCGAAAGGAAATCATTGCCGCCGCCTTCCTTATGCACCGCCTCAATAGGGTAACGAGTGCCTGCGGTCAGATTCAGCGTCGCGGATTTCTGGCTCGCATTGCGGTCCCACTCGCGCAGGTTCACCGCATTGTTGAGATAGGCGATGCGCTTCAAACCGTTGCCGTCCAGCGCATCGAACTTCAGTTCGGAGGATTCATCTGAGGCGATCCAGAAGGTGTACGCGCCCGTGGTTGGCACGGTGAGATAACCCTTCAAACGCGTGCCATAGTAGTCGGCCCAGTTCATCGGCGGCTCCACGCCAGGAAGAAGGTCTTCAAAGTGCGGGAAGCCCAGAGTTGCATCGTAGGCATAGAGGTCGGCCAGCGTGTAGCCATTCACATCGAGCCACAGGGACCGTGTGAGATACCCTGAGACACCTTGTTGCTGGTTGGTGACATTGATGACAACGCTGTCGCGATGGGTGTAGGTCCCTTCGGTCACCGTCAGCTCAAACAAATAACTGCCGATGCCGGAGAAAATCACCGCCGTGCCGAGGTCCGATGGATTGGCAATCGTGGCCTTGGGGCCGGACAACTGACGCCATGATGCCACCGGAGTGTTAGGCGTGTCGATCGCCTTGATAAGGCTGCCCATCAGGTTCGTGCGGTCGTGCGGCCAGTAATAGGTGCGGTTGCGGCCAGCGGCGGCGTAGTAGTGCATCGCGGCATCAAAGGCGGGCACCTTCTGCGCGGGCTCGAACATACTGCCATCAATGACGGCGGGCTGGCGGTCCCCTTCCCTGCTCCACGCCACGGCGAAGTTATCGCTGCCATAGGTCTCCTTGTGCAGCAGCTCGACGAAGTAACGGCCGCCGGGCTTCAAGGCAACGGGCAATGAGATTTGCGAGGATTCGCTGGCCCAGTTTTCCCTGCCGCTCGGCTTCGTGGCGGAGCACACTTTGCTGAGGTTGCCGGGGAGCGCATCGGTGCTGATCGAGAACTCCACCGCATCATCGCCGGAGACATAGAAGGTGTAATTCACCGGAGCGGTGCCGCCTGCGGGCACGTTCAAAATACCAGTCACGCGCGTGCCATACAGCGAGCCCCAGTCATTGATCTGCCGCAGCTCGGGAATGTTGTCCACGATGTCCGGATTGTCCGGGAAAGCAGTGTCCGCGCGCAGGGCGGCAATGCTGGCGTAGTTGCGGTTCCACCATACTTGGCGAGTGATCATGCCGGTATTGGCATTGATCGGCGCGCGCACCTCGATCTTCACATCATCGGTGGAAGTATTGCGCAGGGTCTTCACACTATAGCGCAGCACATAAGTGCCGACGCCGGGGAAGGTGGCGGTGCAGGTGGAAATGGCGGGCGAGGAAAGCTTCACGCCGGCAGGGCCGCTCACCTGTGTCCAGCTTCGCACGGGAGTATCCGAAGCCCAATAGCGCCGCGATTCATAGGCGCTGAAAGCCGCCGAATTCTGCGGCAGGTAGATCACCTTGTTCCGACCCGTATTCAGGATGAAATCCGAATTCATGTCGAGCGTCTGCGTCGCGGCCACGACTGCGGCGTTGTCAGCAGGCGGGGCAAGAAATTCACCCGTGATGTCGGTCAAATAATCGGTGCCGGGCTGCTGCCAGAGCACGGAGCAATGATCAGCGCTCCACTCTTCCTTGTGACGAATTTCGAATGCATAACGCTGGCCCGCCGTGAGCTGAATGGTGCCGGAGCTCTGAGTCGCATTGGAGAAGAAATCCCCCACCGCGACGGCCTTGGCCACTGAGGCGCGCAGTTGCAAATTAGCCGTCGTGGCATCCGTGCTGAGATAAAATTCCATGGCCTCATCAGCCGCGGCAAAGAACCGATAGCTGCCAGTCACGGGCACCAAGATGAAGCCGCGGGTGCGTTCGCCGTACTGGTCGGCGATGCTCTGCGTGGAGGTCAGCGAAGTAACAGAGCGATGCGCGTGCGGGAAATTGGGATAGTCGAGCGAATTGGAAAGCGATGCCACGGTGCTGCCGCTGACGCCAAACCAATACTCCGACAAAGCCGAACCCGCATCGGTGGCCAGCGCGGGCAGTATGGTCACCACCAGATCATCCGTCCCCGTTAGGCTTCCCGAGGTGGCGGTGGCGCGGAAAGTGTAAGTGCCCACGGCGGGCAGATCGATACGGGAACTGACCGCCTCAGGAGTGCCTATGATCGCTGCGGTGCCAGCCACCTGGGTCCACTTGAGGGTCGGCGCTTGATTGGAGTGTGCTAAATCCAGCGCCTGGGCGGAAACATTGACGGTCAAATTGGGAGCGTACTGCGTCACCGCCTTGCCTGCTTCCACCGCCATCACCGTGGGGGCTGGAGCCGGGATTTCATAAGGCGTCAGGTTGGCGCTGCCGATGACCTGCGGTGTATCCGTGGGCAGATAGGCCCAGGCCACGGCAAGGTGGTCGCCGCCGCCCTGTTCCTTCATGAGGGCCTCGATGTAATACTTCTTTCCGCCCACCAGATTGATGGAAACCGAGCGCTGTTCAGCGCGTGCATTCCAGGCCAGCGCTGAAGTGGCGCTGGAGACCGTGGCGATGCGCACCTTGTTCGCGGGCGTCTCATCCGTACTCAGCCAAAGTTCGCAGCTATCATCGCCGGCGACCCAAAAGGTGTAATTGGAAGTCGTGGGCGAAGTGAGCAAGGCGCGCATCCGCACCCCATAGCGTTCCGACCAATTGACCGGGCTCTGGAACGAAGCATCCACCACGCGCAGCACCGGATTGCCCGGATAAGCTGGCGAGGAGGTGAGCGACGAGATGGTGTAACCGTCCAAATTGGACCATACCTCACGCAGCACCCCCGTGGTCTGTGCCTGTGCGATCGAGGCCAATGCCACGAAGGCGGAGAAGCAACAGACCAAGTTTTTCATGCAATAGTACGGAAATTATCGTATTTATATAGATAACGCAACATTCCGCACCTATTTTGTCGGCAGCCGCAGATAGCCGAGGCGAGCAGGAGCGCCTTTATTATCAGGAAGTCTCCATTGGTCCTACAAAAAACGGCTCAACCACTTGTTCTGGGAGCATGTTGCTGTGCGCCACATGCCCTGTTGCAGCCAACCGCCGTTGGTGTCCAGCCTTTAGGCGCTCGGGAAAAAGCGTTGGTCGCCTGAGCGCCTAAAGGCTGGACACCAACGGCGGCGGCACTGCATGGCCAGAGATGTTACCAACCCCTGGCACGCCCCTCACCCCACCAATTCCCGGATCACCTCGCCATGCACATCCGTGAGGCGGCGGTCGATGCCGTTGTGCCGCCATGTGAGCTTGGTGTGATCGATGCCTAGCAGGTGCAACAGGGTGGCATGGATGTCATACACCTCGGTTGGGTTAGCGCGGTCCAGAGGCTTGTAGCCCCATTGGTCACTTTCACCGTGCGTCACCCCGCCCTTGATGCCACCGCCGCACAGCCAGTTGGTGAAGCAGTAGGGGTTGTGATCGCGACCTTTGCCGCCCTGGGTTGAGGGCATCCGGCCAAATTCCGTGGTCCACAGGATGATGGTATCATCTAGCAGGCCGCGCTGCTTCAGATCCAGTATCAGCGCGCTGACCGCCTTCGCCATGCCCCAAGCGAGAGGGCCATGATCGCGCTCCACATCTTCATGACTGTCCCAGTTGCGACGCGGAAAGCCATTGTCATTGCCGCTCCAGATCTGCACGAAGCGGACACCGCGTTCTAACAACCGCCTTGCGGCAAGGCACTTGCGCCCCATGTAATCCGCTTCCTCCTCGTGATTGATTTCTGTGGGCCAGACCTTGCGATGCTCCTGGATGCCGTACATCGCCTTCATCGCATCGGTTTCCTTTGAGATATCCAGGGCCTCGGGGGCGGCGAGCTGCATCTTCGCCGCCAGTTCGTAACTGCGGATGCGCGAATCCAGTCGTGAATCCTCCTCACGCTGCGCCATGTGCTTACGATTGAGCTGCTCCAGCAGTGCGAAGCCTTTACGGTCCGCCTTGGCAGTGATGTATTTCCCCGATTTGTGCGGGTAAAGATCCGCGATGGGCGTCTCCGCACCGGGGTAAATGATGGTGCCAGCGTGCTGCGATGGCAGGAAGGCGCTGTCCCAATTCTTCGGCCCGTTGGAGGCGAAGCCGCGATGATCCGGCAGCACCACAAAGGTGGGCAGGTTGTCGTTCAACGAACCCAGCCCATAGCTCACCCAGGCCCCTGCGCCGGGAAATCCCGGCAGATTGAAGCCCGTGGCCTGGAGCAGCGTGGCCTGCGAATGCACGCCCGTCTTGCCCACCATATTGTGGATGAATGCCATGTCATCCACGCAGGCTCCCAGGGGCGCGACCACCTCGCTAACCATCTTGCCACTGCGCCCGTAGGGCTTGAAATCCCAGACTGGTTTCTTCCAAGGTCCCAGGCCGTTTTGGAAGGCCTCCACCTTCTCGCCAAAATCGGAGTTCTCGCCGTGATGCTTGATCA
>JAQGPI010000049.1 GCA_028293175.1 Verrucomicrobiaceae bacterium
CCTGATGCGCCGAAAGAGATCCGCGGCGAGTTCAAGTCCATCCCCACCAGCATTCCTGGCGTCCATTTTTCCGAGACGATGCCGAATCTGGCCAAAGCGGCGAACAAGTTGAGCATTGTGCGCTCCATATGCCACAAGGACCCTAACCATGGCGGCGGCAATCATTACCTCATGACCGGCTCGCCTACGCCGGTGCCTGTCGGCTGCGGTGCTTTTGTCAGCTTTCATCCTTCGTTTGGCTCCATGGTCAGCAACAGCCGCGGGGTGCGCGGCGGCCTTCCGGCCTACATGAGCATGCCGAATGTATCACGTTCCGGCGGGCCCAATTTCCTCGGAGCGCAGCATGCCCCCTTCGTAGTCGGCGGCGATCCCAGCAGCAAGGGCTTCCGCGTCCGTGATGTGACCGTGCCACAGTCCATCAGTGAAGGTCGCGCCACGGCCCGCCAGCAGCTCCGTCATTCCTTGGACAACATGGAACGCATTGCCGAAAAGATGGCAGATGATCCGACGGTGGGTTTCGACACCTTTTACCAGCAAGGGATGGAGCTAGTCACCTCGCCTCGGGCCCAGGCCGCTTTCGATATCTCGAAGGAGCCTGCGAAGGTACGCGAGAGCTACGGCATGTCAGACTTTGGCCAGCGTTCGCTGCTTGCTCGGCGCCTTGTCGAAGTGGGTGTTTCCTTCGTGGTCGCCTATTACGGCGGCTGGGATCACCATCGCGGCATCTTCAAGTCCATGAAGGACGAAGCCGGTCCTAAGCTCGACAAAGGCCTTGCGGCTTTGATCAATGATCTCGATGACCGGGGCATGCTCGACAGCACGCTCGTCATCTGCCTGGGTGAGTTTGGCCGCACGCCGAAGGTCAACAAAGATGCTGGTCGCGACCACTGGCCCGGGGCCATGAGCGTGCTCATGGCAGGGGCGGGCATCCCTCGCGGGCAGATCATCGGAGCTACTGACCCCAAGGGTTACTACGCCGCCGAGAATATCTACACGCCCGAGGATTTCGCTGTATCACTGTATACCAAGCTGGGCGTTGATCCTCATCAGATGCTGCACACTAGCACGGGCCGCCCCGTGCAGCTGGTAAACGGCGGCAAGCCTATCAAAGAGCTGTTCGCGTGACGAAACACCGGCATCTGCGAAGCATGGCGGTCGTGCTCTGCCTTGCCAGCACCGTAGCCTTTGCCGCGAAGAAAAAGGCGCCCGTCGCGGGCACCACGCTCTTCCCGGCTGGGGCCGAGCGCGGCATGACCAGCATCATCACACTGACCACCAAGATTGATCCGCTGGGCCGCGAACTGAGCATTGATTGCCCGGGCGTACAGATCGTGCCCGGCGAGAAAAATCTTGTCCAGATCTCGATAGCCCCCACCGCACCCCTGGGACCGCACCTCATCCATGTGTTCAATGCGGATGGTGCATCGGAGCCCCGCTGGTTCAGCATCGGAACACTGCCGGAGGTTCGCGAAAAGGAACCTAACAACGCCTTCGGCTCCGAACAGGCGCTCGATTCCCTGCCAGTCTGCATCAACGGACAGTTGGAAAAACGCGGCGATGTGGACCTGTTCACCTTCTCGCTGAATGAGGGCCAGATACTGGTCGCAGCCGTCGAGGCCTATGCCATTGGCTCTGGCGTCGATGCCTTGCTGCAATTGCGCGATGACCAGCAGACCGTGCTCGCTACCGCCCATGACGGTCGTAACCTGGATCCGATGCTCACTTTCAAAGCCGCCAAGACCGGTCATTATAGCCTGGAACTAGCCGGATTTGCCCATCCCCCTACTGCGGATGTCAATTTCGTGGGCGGCACGGCCATCACTTACAGGCTGCATGTGACCACCAATCCCACCCCGCTGCGCGTCTTCCCAGCAGCGGTCTCGCGCACCGGCAAGAATACCCTCGACCTCCTCGGCATCGGCAGCATCGCCACTCCTTTTGACGGTTCGCGCCTGCCTGCCGAGCCTCTGATCCAGACCATCAGCCCTCCTGGCGCTCTATTCCCCATTCAAGTGGCAGTGACAGATACAACGGTCCAGCGGGAGACAGAGCCTAACAACGAGCTTGTTCAATCCATGCCGCTTGCCGTCCCTTCCTGCGTAGCCGGGAGGATCGAAAAAGCCGGTGATATTGACCGCTTCTCTTTCCAAGCTAAAAAGGGCGGCCAGTTCACCTTCCGACTACTTGCCAAATCCCTTGGCCTCCCGCTCGATGCGCTGCTAGTCGTCTCTGATGTACAGGACAAGGAGCTCGCACGCAACGATGAGGCAGAGGGTGATGACCCTCTTCTCTCTTGGAAAGCTCCGGCGGACGGCGTGTTTCAGATCAAGGTGAGTGATCTTTTCAACCGGGGCGGCGAGGCCGCTGAATACGTGCTCATGATGGGCACAGAGCAGCCGACTTTTTCAGCCACAATCACCAGCAAGCCGCCGCTCATTGCCGAAGCTGGCAAAACATTTGAACTCAAAGGTGCGGTCAAACGCTCCAAAGGTTTCACTGGCGACCTAGTAGCCACAGTTCACGGCCTGCCAGCTGGCGTCACCGCCGATCCTTTACCCGTTCCTGCCAAAGATGGTGAATTCACCGTTATTCTTAAAGCTGCCAGCAATGCAGTATTGAGCAATGGCCCCATTCAACTGGTGGTATCGACCAAGAGCGATAAAGATCCCATCATCAGCCACGCCGCGAGGATTGATCTTCGCGGCGAAATCCGTCGCGGCACCACGCTCCTCGATCAAATGGACTATGTGTGGCTGACGGTGCAACCCACCGCTCCCGCTGCACCAGCGCAGACAGCTTCAGCGCCTGTGCCCCTTGCGGCCAAACCATCGCCAGCCAAGTAGTTCTCGGCGCTTGTCCTGACCTCAGATGCGTTCAATACTGTACGCATGTCCATGCCCCGGCTCACTGTCGTCACCCTTGGGGTCCGCGACCTCGCTCGTGCCACTGCGTTCTACACTGCTGTCTTCGGCGTCAACCCGAAGCCTGAGGTGGAGGGTGTATCGTTCTTTGAACTTCGCGGCACCTGGATTTCCCTTTTTCCCATCGAAAACCTGGCCAAGGACATAGGCCTGGAGGTGGCAGTCCCCGCACGGGGTTTCAATGGTATCACACTGGCTCACAATGCACGCAGTCGTGATGAAGTGATCTCCATCATTGTGGAAGCCGAAGCGGCTGGCGCGACCATCGTCAAACCGCCGCATGATACTTTCTGGGGCGGCTTCAGCGGCTACTTTGCCGACCTTGATGGTTATCACTGGGAGGTGCCCTGGGGCCCCATGTTTGATTTCCATGACGACGGCACGCTGAAGTTCAAGTGAACCTTCAACCACCTTTTTCCCATGCCTGCCGTCCTCGATCCCTCCTGCCTTCCTTGCAGCCCTTCCGCGGAAGCGGGCGGCCTCATTTACTTCCCGCGCATGCTAGCTAAAATTCGCCTGCACGCCAAAGGCCAGCTTTGGAAGGAACTGCACGACAACCTCGGAAAAGGCTCCGATGCCGTGTGCTGCGGATACCTCCACCTCAAGTACGAAGACCTCAAAGCCCGCGTGCTCGAAGGCGGCACCGATGAGGAGATCATGCAATGGTGCCAGGAGCACGGCCGCGCCCTGAACAACACCGACAAGCTCGTGTGGAACCACTACTACAACAAGCTGGGCTGGAACGATGATGTGACCCCCAAGCTAGCCCAGCGCAAGGCTGAGAGCGGCCTGGGCCGTCGTGAGGACATCCTCACCATGGCCCATTACATCGACGTGGATGAGGGGCGGAAGCCCTAGCGCCCTCACTTCCCGCCCAGCAAGTGCTCCTGCCAGAACAGCACCGAGCTGATGAACTGGAAATCCGCGCTCTTCTTTTTGCGGAAGCCGTGACCTTCATCCTTGGCCATCAAGTACCATGCCGTACGACCTGCATCGCGCACGGCCTTGACCATCTGAGTAGCTTCGGACAAGGGCACCCGTGGATCGTTTGCGCCCTGCACCACAAACAGGGGACGAGTGATGTTGTCCACGTTAAAGAGCGGCGAAATCTTCTGCATGAACTCGCGCATCTTGGGTTCACGCTCATCGCCATACTCCACACGGCGCAGGTCGCGGCGATAGCCCTGGGTGTTTTCCAGGAAGCTCACGAAGTTCGAGATACCCACAATGTCGATGCCGCAGCGCAGCTTGTTGCTAAAGTGTGTCAGGCTGGCCAACACCATGAAGCCGCCATAGCTGCCGCCTTCCACTGCGATGCGCTCTGGCGCGAAATCTGGCTGAACCTTTGCCCAGTCAATCAGAGCGCCGATGTCATTCACTGAGTCTTCGCGCTTGAAGCCGTTATCCGCTTTTAGGAAGGTCTTCCCATAGCCTGCCGAACCGCGCACGTTAGGCACCACGAGGACCATACCCAGCTCATTGATGAGGTAGTTCATGCGGCCCATGAACGTGGGCCGCGACTGGGCTTCAGGACCGCCGTGGATCTCGATCAGCACAGGGCGCGGCCCAGGGAACTTGGCGGCATCAGGCTTGTACACATAGGCGGAGATGCTCAGCCCGTCGAAGCTCTTCAGCCTTACCAGCTCAGGCTCGGCGAAGGTTGAAGCATCAAGGCCGCCCGTCTCGCTCGCAGTCCAGCGTTCCACCTTGCCAGTGGTTACATCCAACGAAAACACGTCAGCAGCAGAGCGCGCTGAGGATAGAGTGAAACCCAGGTCATGGTTGTTCGAATGGAATTCCATTGTGGTCATCACACCCTTCGGCATGGATGGCACATCGGAAAGTTTTCCGCTCGCGGTATCCAGCAAGTGCAGGCGGCTGAAGCCGTCCTCATTTGCCGCGAAGGCCAGCGTCTTGCCATCCTTCGACATGGCGAGATGCTCGATATCCCACGGAATGCTGGTCGTCAGCGGCGTCTCCTTGCCCGTGGCCAAATCCATCTTGGCAAGCTGGGTGAACTCGGAGCCACGGTCACTAGTCACATACAACGACTTGCCATCTGCCGCGAACACGCCGCCGCCGTACGCCACCTTTTCTTCTTCGGATTTAGTTAGCGCCTTGAGCTCACCTGTCTTCACGTCGGCGATCTGCAAGTAGGTCTCATTGATGGATACCTCCTGGATCAAAAGCAGCTTGGAACCATCTTCCGACCAGTCCAGCAATCCCCAGCCCGGAGCATCAATCTTTGCCGCCAGCCGCTCGGACTTTGGATCTTCAGGGTTCATCACATGCACATCACTGCAGGTGCCCGTGCGCTGGGTGGAAGTAAAGGCGATCCACTTGCCATCATGCGACCATAAGGCCTCGCTGTGCCGTGATTTGCCATCCGTCAGCAGCGTGATGGCTCCGTCTTTGGCATCTAGGCGGTACAACTGGAAGAATTCGCTACCGCCCGTGTCTTGTTGGAACACAATCGCTCTGCCCTCGACGGGCTGAAAGTTCGCGGCGGATACCGGCTCATCGCCAAACGTGATCTGAGTGCGCGCACCGCCCGGCATCTTCAGCACATGGAGCTGCGGCACCTCAGCGAAGCGTGTGGAAACCATCAGCTCTCGCCGTGTCGGATGCCAGCCTTGAAACAAAGCGGCGCGTGACTGCAAGTAACGGCTCACCTTGGTGCGCAGCTCGGCAGGATGCTCCGGAATGCCCTCGGCCACCAAGTTCGCCGGCACTTCGGCATGAACGGCCAAAGTGGAAAACACCGCTATGGCGGCCAGGACTGGCAACGGAGAAAAAGTCATGCCTGCAAACATGGGCAAGAATTCAGCCGCCGCCAAGCGCGGAATTGCCTACCTCAGCTCGCGGTAGCGGAAACAGTCCTCGCGGTGGTCATTCACCATGCCCACGGCCTGCATGAAGGCATAGCAGATGGTGCTGCCCACGAACTTGAACCCACGCTGGCGCAAGGCCTTGCTCATCGCATCCGATTCCGCCGTGCTGGTCGGGATCGGCTGCCCCACCTTCAGTTGGCTCTGTAACGTCTCGCCGCCGACGAACTGCCAGAGAAAGTCCGAGAAGCTCCCCTCCTCCTTCACCAGCTTCAGGTAAGCCTGCGCATTGATGACCGCCGCGTTGATTTTCAGCCTGTTGCGAACAATGCCCGCATCAGCCATCAAGGCCTCTATCTTCTTGTCGGTGTAGCGTGCGATTTTCTTCGGATCAAAGCCATCGAACGCACGATAGTAGTTGTCGCGCTTCTTCAGGATCGTTATCCAGCTCAACCCCGCCTGAGCGCCATCCAGAATCAGCTTCGCAAACAGGCGCTGGTCATCGCGCTCCGGCACGCCCCAATCTTCATCATGATATTGCATGTAAATCTCGCTGCCCATGCACCATGAGCAGCGAGTTTTGTGGCCATCAAGGGGAGCGTCAGGCATGGCCTGCTTACTACTTCTTCGGCAGCGCCTTCTCAATCTCCACGCTCACCTTTTCCGCCAGGTACTTGTATCCTGTGGGGCTGTAGTGGACGTTCTTTGGGAGTTGGATATCGGCCAGCTTGGCCTTAGCGTGGCTATGCAGATCATCCGTGGGCACGTCCGCCGCCGTCATCACTCGGGCCGCAGCTTCGTTGTACTTCAGTTCATCGCCTTGCACACGGCCAGAGGAGCCCTCTGGCACCGGCGTTGTATTGCACCAGATCACCTTGGCACCCGTGGCTTTGAGCTGCCCCACCAGTGTGGTCAGGTTCTTTTCATAATCTGCCAGCGACACCTGCGGATGGCTGCCATCGCCCTTGGGATCAGCAAGCACCTTCGCGTCCGCACCGATGTACTTCAGATCGTGCAGGCCCCAGTTGAAATGAATCACATCCCACTTCGACTCGCCGAGCCATGTCTTCAGGTTTGCCAGCCCATTGGGAGTGGGTCCACCATTGGTGGGAATGCGATGCACGTTAGCCTTGCCCTTGAGCAATTCGCGAACCGGCAACGTATAGCCCATAGAAATCGAATCGCCGATAAGCAGCACGCGCGGCAGGCCCGGCACGTCTTCGATCTTGGCCAGCGAAGCATCAGGTGCGCGCTTGGGCCTGGCTTTGGGAGCGGGTTTCGTATCGGCGGCAAAACCAGCAGCAGCGATGGCGAAGGCAAGGAAGGAGAAAGCGAGTGTCTTCATGTGGCGCAATGAGACGGAGCGAGCACAGGAAAGCTTTCGCCGATTACACCATCCGCAACCGCTTGCGCATCAGCCACTCCACCGTCAGCAGCATGATCACCGCCCCCAGCCACCACCAACTCGACCACAGGATCGTCTCACGCGTGATGGTCTGCTTGCGGTCCAGCATTTGCAGAAGACCAGGCAATTCACCGGCCTGCTCTTCGCGCAGGAAACGGCCGTTGGTATTACGTGCCATAGCCTCCAGCAACGGGCGGTTCATAGTCAGTGCGGAGAGTTCCTGATTGCCTGTATCCGCCACCCGCAAGCTCAGGCGCAGATCGCTGCGTTTGAACCCGGGACCTTCAGAGACCGCGATCTGCCATTCGCCGGCTTTCAAAGGAGGCGTCAGCGCGCGATACACGCCCGCGTGCGTGGGGTCCGCTTCCATTTCGAGGGTCGCCGCATCGACCCCTTCATGAATCAGGAAGGCGCGCGGATGCGCATCGGCCACGATCTCACCGTTCGCATTGCGCAAGCGAACACGGATCTCTCCCTGCTCACTGGCCGCATAGCGCAGCCGGTCCGTGCCAATAGCAATCTCTTTGCTCTCCGCCTGGAACGGTGGGGCAGCAATCCATGCCGCAAGCTGCACCCACAGGCGCTGATGGTAAAGGTCCGCCACCTGATAACGCCAGCGCCACAGCTCATCACTGGCCACATACAAGACCGCCCCTGCTCCTACGCTGCGAAAAACAAACGCAGGCGTGGATTGCTTCGTGGGGGAGTCCAGTGTCCCGAGCGTTTCAGCAGCAGGCAAAGCTTTCGCGGTAGCGCTCCACATGCTGGCAGGCAGCGTAGGCCAAAGGCTGGCATTGGCACTGGCGGAATCGGTCAAACGCAAAGCTGGTGTGCGACTGGCCTGGGCAGTAAGATGCCATGTCAGCGGTCCTTGAAGGCCCTTTGCATCGCCGGTCCATTGCACCGGAATCAAGCCTGCCACCTTGGACTTCGACCAGCTACGCAAGTGACCGCGCTCGCCGTCGATCAGCACCAGTCCGCCACCACGTTTTTCCACAAATTCATCCAGCCATTCAATAGATTCAGGCTTTAGACGCGAAGGCTCAAAGTCGCCTATCACCACCAGATCATAGGTGAAAAGTTCGTCCTTGGTCTTGGGAAACGCATTGGCCAGCGAATTGCCCACTCCGCTGCCATAATCATCAAAGGCGGTGACAACGCTCCAGCGTTCATCGCGCTCGAAGTGATTGTGTGCGTAGCGAGTCTCCCAACGCGCGCGGCCATCGAGCATCAGCAGCTTGCGCTTCTTTTGCAGAAGATGCAGCGCCACTTCGCGGCTGTTATTGGCCCGTGTCTTTTCAAGCGAAGCGCGCTCGCCATTGACACCAATCACCACATTAAACAGCCGCAGGTTCTTATCTGCCTGCCCTGCCGGAGCGGGCATGTCCTTCATCAGAAAGCTGTAATTGAAACGTCGCTCGCCTTTCCCATCCGTCGCGAACGCCTGACTCCACAAGCTCTTGCCCTGGCTTTCAATACGCAGGCTGCCAGGCAGGTCCGCAGGCATGGAATCACGGATGGAGATCACGCCTTCCACCCGCTCCGCTGTGAATACGGCCTCGGGTGCGGAGACATCAACAATCGAGAGATCCGGCGGTGGCACTTCAGCGCCCAGCCCCACCGCGAAAATCGGCCCCGCGCTGTCCTTCAATGAAGTACTGAATTCTTCCGGCGATCCCGGCGCGTTATGTTGCCCGTCAGTCAACACCACCAACGCGCTGCCCGAGGTTGCAGGACCAAGTGCCTCGCGCAACGTCTGATCCAGATCCGTGGTCACCGCGTCCGGCAGCAAGTCCAGCCGCGAAGGCATCTCGCCGGAGGTGTCCTTGCCCTCCTGCCTGCGCCACCAGAGGCGCTGCACAGTCGTTCCGCGCAGAGCCACGAGTTCCACATCCGAGCCCTCGCTGATCTTTCGCAGCAGCGGCTCGTTGCCTTTGAACAGAAGATCCTGCGCTCTCTGCCAGCGCGTGGTGGTGACAGGTTTGCCAACGGGATCATCCGTGAGCTTCATGCTGGCAGAGGCATCGAGAGCGACGACCACGCGGCCCAGCTGGCGCAGCGTTGTCTCATGACGTATCACCGGACCTGACAATGCCATCACGATCACAAACACCGCCAGTGAACGTAGGACCGCAGGCACCCAGGCCAAGGGGTTCGAATTGAAACGCGATTCACGCCGGTACAGAAGAAACATCAGGCCGGCCAGAACCGACGCCACTGCGACGACCGGCAGCACAGACCAGTCGCCAGTGAAGCGCAGGGTAGTTTCGGTCGTAGGCGTCATGGCTTTGCAATCCTCTGCTGCAACAGCACCTCGATGAACAACAACGCCAGCAGTACCAGCAAAAAGGGCTGCCACAGTTCCGTGCCATGGCGGCGGGTACGATCCAACTTTTGATATTCTGCAAAGTCCAGCACCGCAGGCGCCTCATAGCGCCTGGCCACCTTCTGCACATCGGCAAAATCCATCGACCGCAGATCGGACTCCGCCGGATTCACATTGAAGGCGAAGCGGCGTAGCTCGGAGTCACCCTTCGCCTTCACCGAGTAAAGACCAGGCTCGCGCGTGGGCGGGGATTCCACCACCACGCCATTGTTTTCCTTGTGCGCCTTCACCTCAACGGTCTTGCCTGCTGGATCGACCATCTCAAATACCTCGTCGCCCTTACCATCCTTCAAGCCAAACCTCACCGACTGGCCCACGTATTGTGCGCTAGCGGCACCATTCTGCGTCGCCAGATGGCTGACCATGCGCTGCAGCAGCGGCACGAAAACCATCTGCAACGGCAGGTTCGTCCACTCCGAATTGGCCGTAGTCGCAGCCGCAATGACCCTGCCCTTGCCATAGGCTTTTTCAAGGAACAACGGCACGCCACGGTCAAGCGACAGCACCGGCTTCACATCCCCACGCGCGGGTTCAAATTGAAACCAGTTGCGAAACTCCGCGTCCTGCAAACGACCGCCGCGCACGTCATTGAAATACGTTACCGCCGGATGGGTGAAGCGCTGCATGAGGATGCGCGCCGGATTCTCGCCCGGGCTCACGCTGCCATAGCCCTTGATCTTGGCGGGATACAGACCGTCGCCGTTGCGGAAGAGATCGCGATTGTAGGTGGCTATATCACACGTGGGACCGGCAAAAATCAAGAGGCCGCCGCCTTCCTTTACAAACTTCTCCAGTTCGCTCAGATGCCCGCCTTGAAGGCGGCCCACATCAGCCAGGATGATCACTTCCTTGCGGTTGAAGTCCTCCTTGCGCATCTTCCGCTCATCCACCTTGCTGGTCAGCAGCAGGTCTTTTGAGCCTGTTGCCGCCGCCATGTTGGGCGACAGCGCCAGTTCCAGGAAATCGACCGCACCGGAGAGCGGTTCATTGCCCGGGTGGCCGTCCACCAGCAGTACATTGATCTGACGCCGCACATGCACAATGGCCTCCGCAGCGTTGTCATCAGGGAAGCCATCGCCCTCCAGTCGCACGCCCAGAGAGTGATCGCCCACGGTATCGAAGGCATGTGTTAGGGAGAGGGTGACCTCGCCTTCGCCCGGAACGGTGATGCGTGTGGTGCGCAGGCGCGTGCCGTCCGCTTCCAGATGCAGCGCCACATCCTGCCACAGGCGCTTGCCATGATTCTTCACCCGCACCTGCGCGCCCACCGGTTGCCCTTCCGCGGCGACCAAGGCCGATAGGTCCAACGAGGCAATGCTGAGGTTCTCTATACTTTCGTTGAACAAGCGCATGAAAGTGACCACCGGCTTTGGCTCTTGTTTTATCAAGGCCTCCAGCGCGGGGATGGAGGCACCCTCGGCAAAGGCCTTCCAATCGGACTGCTGGAAGTCGCTCATCAGCACCACTTCGCGCGCGCCGTTCGTCGCTTTTTTCAACGCCGCAGCAGCCGCCTGGAAAGCATCATTGGCAG
>JAQGPI010000075.1 GCA_028293175.1 Verrucomicrobiaceae bacterium
CGGCCGTGTTGATGTCACCGTCGGCAGCGCCCTGGATATGTTCGGCGGCAGCGGTGTGCGCTACGCGGATTGCGTGGCGTTTAACCGGCGGTGATTGAGAGTGAGGAGAAGGATGGGATGAATGCCATAGCATCACCCCTATAAGTCCCCTTCTTCCCATTACTCTCATTCAGCGCGCCCTTTACTTTCCCCTCATCCACCGCACGAGCTTCGTTGTCAGTGCCAGACCTTCCGAATCGCGGGGCACGCGGTGGCGCAGCCATTGCCCGGCCTGGAATTTCAGCCGCGCTTTCGTGCTGAAAAACAGGTGCGCCTCGTGGTTGTCGCGGGTGCCCGTCGCCAGCTCGATCTTATAGGGCTCGTCGCCGCGCGTGAAGTCGAATTCCTGCAATCCCATGGATCGCGCTGCCTCCATCAGGCGGCCCATCATCACCCGGCCCGCGCCCTTTTGCGCCGGATCATAGGTGGGCTTGTAATAGATGAAGCACTCGCCGTGCACAAAGCCCACATGGCAGGCCAGGATGCGCTCACCAGCCTCCAGCACGGAGAAGTGCAGCATCGCCGCCAACTCAGGCGCGGAGCACACGCGGCGGTAGAAGTCGCAGGTGCGCGGATCGTCAAACTGGCTGGGCCGCGAATCGCAGCTCCACTTCTGCCGGTGCTGCTCAAACAAGATCTCCAGCGCCTGCATCCGCTCCTCGCCAGGGGCGATCACGCGCAGGTGCAAAGGCCCTAGTTTGGACAGCCGACGCTCGTTATCCTTCAGGCCTTTCTTCAACAGATAGGCGGTCACATTTGCCTGTGTGAGCGCCATGTAGCGGCAGGGCAGGGGGCCACGGCTCTGCACCACGGCGTGACCACGGGCCCACAGCGCCTTCCACAGCGTGGGGCCTTCCGGCATGGCCTCAAAACGCAGCGCCTGCACCCCCGCCGAGGCCAGCGTTGGAATCATCCCCGCGATGACGTTTTCATCCCCGAGCAAATACTGATAGTCGCTGTTAGGCGAGCCGATGAAGCGCCACACGCCCTGCTTTGAGTCCTCCCACAGCGGCAGCAGGGCCACTACTTCACCCTGCTCGCGCGCCACCTGCACCAGCCATTTTCCGGGCTGGCAAAAGGATTCAATAAAAGCCCGCGCCCACGCATGGTGTTGGAACACTTGCCGCGTCTTTTGCCGATGCCACAACCGCTCCCAATCCGGCTCTAACGCCAGAAAGTCTTGCAGGGTGCATACGGTTTGGATCTCCATGAATGGTGCGCCTTCCTTTGCCTGGAGCCTAAGGGACCTGCAAATGCTTTAATCCGGGGGGAGGCTAAAGGGCCCTACGGATGCATCACCGCCCAGGCATCCTCAAACCGCTGGCCGTAGTGCGTTGAAAACGCCGTTAAGAGCTCCGCCAGTTCCTTGTCCAGCGCCTCTTGGTTGATCAACTGGCGACGCAGGTACGCCGTTTCAAAATGGCGGAACGCCGACTGCTCGGGTGCTGCTGTCTTCTTTGCCATCACCGCCTCCGCCGCGTGGCGTTTGGTGATGCGGTAGGCCATCAAGTAAAACAGCAGCACCGGGTGGCTGGCAAGCGTGTTCGTCAGCACCAGGAAGAGGTTCAACTGCGGATACCCCAGCCCGGTGATCTTACACGCCGGATCGAGGCCATCCAGCCGCTCAAGTTCTTCATAAATGCCCAGCGGCTCCGTGCCCGCCAAGTGACCATTGATCTCATACTGTGGGACAAGTGGATACAACCGGCACACCGTCGTGCGCGTGCCGTGATCGCACACGCACATCGGCCGCTTGCTCACCACCGATTCGATGCGCAGCTTGCGCCCCGCCACTTCATGCACATCAGCACGGAATTCGTGCTCGCCGAACTGCTTGTCCCAGCCGTTCTCGCAAAGGAATTCCCACTCGCCCGGCAGCAGCGGCAGCTCCTGGGATTGGTCCTTCGCCATCAGGCGGAACTTCGCCTTGTGCCGGGTGAAGGAGCAGCAATGCGCATCCCCGCAGAGTTTCCAGCAATCGGGTTCAAAGACCAGATCCGTGGCATAAATGGTGGCAAAGGCGGCGCGAGCTTCTTCCGGCAAAGGCATAGATAGGGTGCTCTCTAGGCGCGAAATCGGAAGGTGCAAGGGTTGACAAGCCGGGGAAGCCTGAAATCATCAAGGCCATTGAGTTATCTCTTAGAAGATCTTCAGGACACGCCAGTCGTGCGCGCGGAGGTGGCCCATTTTTTGGCCAGTTCCGAAGGCAGGCCATGCCCCCCGGAGTTGTGGCTCAAACGCATGCAGCACTGGTGGACGGACAACCCCGCCGCCCCCTCCCATGCCGCGCGCGGCTGGGCCCTGCGCAGCGAGGGCCGTCTCGTGGGCTTCATGGCCTGCATCCCCAGCCTCATGGCCTGGCAGGGGCAGCCTGTGCCCGCCGGCTTCCCGGTAAGCTGGCGCGTGGCCGCCGAGCATCGCAGCGGCAGCCTGCCCATGCTGGTGAAGATGCGCGGCTTGGGCCGCAAGATGCCGCTGCTCGATACCACGCCTAACAAGCAGGTGCAGGAAATGCTCGACAAGCTCGGCTTCCGCTCCGTGCACCAGCGCCACGGCCACATCTTTGTGCTCGGCCCCCTGCTGGGCAAACTTCTTGGTCGTGGCCGCAGCTTCCCCCGCCTCGCCACCGGCCAGCGCCTCATCACCGATCCCGCCCAGGTCACCGCCATCGCTAAGCCTTACATGAGCGCCGACCGGCTGGAAAGCTGGACCACGCCCGAATTCCTGCGCTGGCGCCTCGCCTCACCTCTGATCAAGCTGCGCTTCATCGGCGCCGTGGATGCGGACGGCGTCCTCTCCAGCTACCTCATCCTAGCCGAGCACGTGCTCAAAGGCCAGCCCGCCTGGCTCATGGTCGACTGGTTCACCACCGGCGACAGCATTGAAGAAGTCCTCGCCCTCATCGGCGAACTCAGCCGCCAGCCCGCGCTCTTCGGCCACCCAACCCGCCGCCTGCTGGAAGCCGCCATCTTCCCCCCCGAGCAAGAGTCCTGGTCCACCGCCCCCTCATTGATGACCCTCCACCGCCCCGCCAGCTACTACTACCTCACCCCGCCTAGCTTTGAGCAGTGCGTGAAGAGATGCGTCGTGGCCGACGGGGATTATGGGATGTGAGGGGAGAGCGGGGGCAAGTCGTGATTTTACGCGACTAATCCTTGCCTAATGCGCAGGTCTAGTCACCATTAAGTGACCTCCTTGCTGCAATGTTACTCCCTGCTCTCTCATCCCTTGGTCATGCCAAGAGTGCGCTGATCCAAAGCCAGTTGGCGGCGTGGAACGCAGGCGCAAGTGATTGTTACCGGCAGATCGCAGAGAACATTGCCAACGAAACGGCGCTCTCCGTGGCCGCGTTCGCCACCTTGCTCGATAACTTCGTAAATGAGCTGGCGCTGAGACCTGCAGAGCCGGAGAAGTGCTGGGAGGATGCCTGTCATGCCAATCAATGGCAAGGGCACAGTCTGTCGCCGCCCAGCCCTGAGCGGTTGGGCCGCGCCATTCCCATCAACACGTACGCGGAGTTCGTCAGCAAGGCCGATGGCCTTATGAGCCCGGACGAATGTGGCGATTTTCTGCGCTGGGCAGGAATGGCAGGCACTGTCCTCGCACCCAGCGAACGTCGGCTCTTGCAGAAGAGCCTGATTGGGCGCTTCGTCATCTGGGCCACGTTTTATGCTTCCAGCACTACCGATTGCCCCTTCATTCACATGCCTCGTACCACTGAGGCTGTGCGCACGGCTTTGGGCTTGGGGCAGTGCTCGGAGACAGAAACATTGATTTTGCTCAGCTACCATCGCGGTACGTTGGCGTTGTACCGGCCTACCGTGGCGGAAGCGGCTGGCTATCACTGGTACCGGCCTCGGGCCGATCCCGCAGCCACCTATGGAATGAGCTTTCCTCTCACGCCCAATCCCTCCGGCCTTCCCAGCCAGCCTGAAGTGGTTCATCCCGAAACTACTGGCGCTACCCTGGTTTTTCCCGTTTATTTAGTCACCTAGCATGAGCGATCCTGTACCATCGCCCGCCGACCCGGGTTTGCAGCACCTGGAAGGGAAACCCTTCGAGGCGATAGTCGCTTGGCTGAAGAGCGCTTTGCGGGGTCATGAGTCATTACCGAAGGTCGTGCCCGATGAGTCACCCGTGGACCCTATCTTGCGCCGGGAACGCTCGCTGTCCCGCATCACCCGCGACGATTTACGCGAGGCCTGCCTCACCTTGGTGCGCCGTTTCGTCAGAAGCCCCGCCGAAGAGAATGACAACGATTATGTGGGCTGGTTGCTGCGATTGGCCAAGGGCTTCAACCTGGACCAAATCGTGGCTGATCTGCACGGCCTCGCCACGCGCGCCGAAGCCTTTTACGCCCTGCCCGCACGGCAGCAGCAGGCGATTCTCTTCACTCTGCTGGATTTGAAGGCACCTCTTCCTGGAGCTTTCTGGCAGGGCGTAACTACAGCCAATCCCCGGCTTGGCGTCATCGCTGTCTCGGCCCTTCTTCGTGATGACTGCGATGCGGCGATGGAGGTCGTAACAATGCTTCCGGGTGATGAAGCTGTGGCTGATGCCCTTTATGTGGGGCTAAATCAGCACGCCAGGAAGCTGAGCCCCCCGGACCTGCAAAGCATGGTGGCCCTCGTGAAACAGGTTGCTCCCGATTGTGCGCCGGAGATTCGTGCGGTGTTGGAGGAGTGGTTGACGGTGCATATGAGGCAGGAGGCAACGCATGTGGCATCGTCGCCAAACTATGACGCCTTGAAGGCCGCCCTCGCCCATTATTCTGGCAAACCTTTCGTTCCAAAGCCCCAATCGGCTCGCCTCATTGATTCCCTTGCAGCCGCCTAGCCATGCCAGAACTCACGCTGGATACGACCGCCTTCGTCACTTTCTACTCCTTCAAGGGAGGTGTGGGGCGCAGTATGGCGCTTATCAACGTGGCGGGGATCATGGCGGGCCGCGGCTTTCGCGTACTCGCCCTAGACATGGATTTGGAGGCCCCAGGTATTTCTTACCTCATACGCCATGAGGCCAATGTCTCCCAACAGCACCTGCCGGGCTTTGTTGATCTCCTTGGTGATGCTTGCGAGCGCGGAGAGAAAGCCGATCTGTTTGCGCTAAAGGCCGAGCAAATTATAGAGCGGTA
>JAQGPI010000091.1 GCA_028293175.1 Verrucomicrobiaceae bacterium
TCAACAACCGCGGACCGGAAGATCCTGACACCCATCAGCAAGGTCCTTTTGAAGGCGACAACAGCGCCTGGAACCTGGCGCTTCGCATTGGCAAGGCCAAGTTCGAAAAGGCGGGAGACTGGCAGGCGACGTTTGGCTACCGCCGGGTCGGCTCAGATGCTGTGGTGGATGGTTTCACGGACCAGGATTTCGGCGGCGGCGGCACCAATGTCGAGGGTTTCACCATTGGCGCGTCCGTGGCCGTGTCGCCTCGCGTACGTCTCGGCCTGCGTTGGATGAGCGCCAATGAAGTCGCCGGGCCACCATTGAAGAGTGACATCATTCAGTTTGACCTCCAAGCCAAGTTCTAACGATGAACCGACTCCTGCCTTTTCTATTTCTTCCCGTCCTTGCCATGGCGCAGCAAGGCCAGCCTGATCCAGTGCTGGCGCGTATGCGCGACGCCATGAAAAAGTTGACCGTGCGTATCACCGAGGCCGAATCGCAGATGGCTGCCGCCCAGGCTGCCCAGATTGCTGCGGAGGCCCAGGTGAAGGAACTGGGCGCCAAGCTAGAGGCGGCAAGCAAGCAGTTGAAAGAGCTCACCGTCAAGGCTGGGACGGACAAAGAAGCAGCGGAGAAAAAAGCCGCTGAGCTGGAGGGTAAAATCGCTTTACGCGACAAAGACAATGAGACGCTGACCACCTCGCTGACAAAGTGGAAGCAAGGATATGCGCAGCTTGAAAACGTAGCCAAAACAACAGAGGCGAAACGCAGTGCCTTGGATACCCAGGTCATCCAGTTGCAGCGTCGGGTGGAAGACCGGGAAACCAAAAACCGCGAGCTTTACAGGCTTGGCAACGAGATACTTGACCGCTACAAGAACTTCGGCCTTGGCAACGCGCTTGCTGCGCGGGAGCCCTTCACCGGCATCTCAAAAGTAAAGCTGCATACTCTGGTGCAGGACTATGGTGACAAGCTCGCCGATCAAACCGTCAGGGCAGGCAAACAGTGAGACTTTTAATACCATCCGTTGCGTTGCTTGCCTGCGTTTCCAGCCTTGCGCTGAAAGCATCGGGAGGGGATATCCTGCGTGGTGGTGCCGGTGCGAATCAAACTCCCAATGGCCTGCGCCCACAGGCCAGCACGGCGGGACAGGTACAGGCGCGCTCCAATGCCCGCGACGCCATGGCGCGCACGGCTCAGGCTATCTCGGCGGTGCGAGCCATGCAGCTTGCCGCCAAGCAGGCCGCCCAGGGCAGGCCCAACAATCTCGGTGCCGATCCCAATCATCCGGGTCAGCAACTGCCCAATGTGCCGGATGGCTTGGGTGTGGGTGGCCTTCAGGTCGCACCCGGTGCCATTGCAGGCAGTGCCTTATGGAGTGGCGCAAACCTTCCAGTGCAATCATTCGCTGGCAGCGGACGGGTGAATGTGAAGATCAAGCAGACGCAGCAGCAGGCTCTGCTTAACTGGCAGACCTTCAACGTGGGCAGCAAGACAAAGCTGACCTTTGACCAGAGCGCTGGTGGAGGAAACGCAGGCAAGTGGATCGCCTTCAACAAGGTGAATGATCCATCGGGCCGGCCCTCGCAGATCCTTGGCTCAATTGATGCCCAGGGGCAGGTCTATGTCATTAATGGCAATGGCATCATCTTTGGCGGAGCCAGCCAGGTAAATCTCCACACGTTGGTCGCCTCCGCCCTGCCCATCAATGACAACTTGGTGAAAAGCGGCTTGTTAAACAACCCGGATGCGCAGTTCCTGTTTAGCGGTATTGACACTCCTAAGTTTAAGCCGCCCGTATCAAACCTTACTGGCGGTCGATGGGGCGACGTCACAGTGCAGGCGGGGGCGCAGCTGAGCAGCCCGACCAGTGCCAGCCGAGTCGGCGGACGTATCGCCTTGATTGGTGCCAATGTTACCAATTCAGGCTCAATTTCTACTCCTGATGGTCAGACAATTCTCGCCGCTGGTCTGCAGGTAGGCATCGCCGCCCACAATAGCGGCGACCCTAGCCTGCGTGGCCTTGATGTGTATGTGGGCGCGGTCGTCGATACCGCCTCCGCGCTTGCCCCCTATGCAGGAAACCTGACAAACAACGGCATTATCGATACCCTTCGTGGCAGCGCCTACCTCACAGGCAAAAACATTTATCACACCGGCGTGATTAACAGTTCAACCTCCGTGTCGCTCAATGGGCGGGTGGACATTGATGCGAGCTATAATGCAGTGGCTAATACGGCCTACAAGCCTGCCGAGCGCTCGGGCGATGTGCCGTTCCTTTTCCGCAACACTGGCACGGTCGAGCTAGGCAAGGATAGCGTGATACAAATTTTGCCGGAGTGGGCGGACACTTCCCGAGTGGCCGGCACCCATCTCGCGTTAAAATCGACTGTCAACATTCGCGGGCTCACCGCTCACCTAGGCTCCAATGCCATTATCCTGGCCCCTGGTGGCACGGTGAATGTGAATGCTGGGGCGTGGGACTTGGTGCAAACGGCCAGCGCTGGGACGAACCGCTTTGTACGCTCAGCTGGCCAGGTCTATCTTGATCGGGGTTCGATGATCAATGTAGCCGGTACCACGGATGCGACGGCCCTGCTGGAAGATTATCTTCTTACTCTGCAGCTACGCGGAGGTGAGCTCGCAGGTTCTCCCTTGCAGCGTGATAGCATCTTTCGCAACCTCCTTGGCACGGGCGCGAGCATCACCGTTGATCTTCGCCGCACCGGCGTTTACAACGGCTTCCAATGGGTGGGCACGCCGCTGGCAGACTTGTCCGGCTATCTCGCGCTGATTCAGCGCACGGTCTCCGAGCTCACCACCGATGGGGGCGCCGTCAATCTAAGCGCTGGCAGTTCGGTCGTCATGCAGCCGGGCTCTAAAATCGATGTTTCCGCCGGCTGGGTCAACTATAACGGCGGCATGGTAAAGACGACACGCCTGGTTGTTGACGGCCACCTCCTGGATATCGCTGATGCCTTGCCGGACCGGATTTATTCAGGCGTTTACACAGGCCAGTTCACCGAGGTGCATTCGCGCTGGGGAGTAACCAAAACTTACATGAGCCTTTGGATGACCGGTGAGCATCATGAGGATCCTTATTTCAGCGGTGCTAACGGCGGTAATGTGCAGATCGCAGCGGCTGGCGTTGCCCTTGATGGAACCCTGCTTGCGCAAACAGTGGCCGGGCCCCGCCAATTACGTAGCGGCCCTCACGGTGCGGAGTCTGCGCTACCTGGGCAGAGCGAGTTTTCGCTGGCCCTTACCTCCGAGCAGTTTC
>JAQGPI010000086.1 GCA_028293175.1 Verrucomicrobiaceae bacterium
CGTCGCTGCTTGATCCTAACCCCGGCGGTGTCTCCCTGCTCGCCCGCAGCAGCACCTTCAAGGACGACGATGATGATGCTGATGCTGACGATTTCGCCAAGCTGATCAGCTCCAACCTCCCTGACGACGAGGACGACTAAAACCACCAATTGCCTGCCCCTGTAACCAGGACTGAGATATGAAACACGGAAGAAAGACCATTAAGCTTCAGCGCAACCAGGATCACCGGGATGCCCTGATTTCGAACCTGATTGTGAGCCTGATCGAGCACAAGCGGATCAAGACCACCCTGGCCAAGGCCAAGGCCGTCCGCCCCTTTGCTGAGAAGATCCTCACGCTGGGCAAGCGCGCCGCGCTCGCCAATGCCAACCAGACGGACGGCAAGGACACCCCCACGGCGCTGCATTGCCGCCGTATCGCCATCGCCAAGCTCGATGGCAACAAGGGTGCTGTGAAGCACCTCTTCGCTGAAATCGCTCCTGCCTCGGCCGGTCGCGTGGGTGGCTACACCCGCATCACCAAGCTCGGCCAGCGCCGCACGGACTCCGCTCCGATGGCGTTCATCGAGTGGGTGGACACCCCGAAGGTGCTTGTTGCTCCTGTTGCCGCCGCTCCTGAAGCCGGTGCCGACGAAGAAGCCAAGGACGAAGGCCAAGCTTGATCGGCTAGGTTACTGATTATTCAAGAGCGCGGAGGCTGCAAAGCTTCCGCGCTTTTTTGCGTGTCACTTCAACACCAGCCAGCGGTCCGCCACGACGCCTGTGATGCGCGCCGTCTCAGGTGATTTTCCGCCCTCAGGATACGCCAGATAAAGCGTGAGCTTTGTCTGCACACCACCCGCCACGGCACCGGCAAGCGCCAGCCCTGTGGGAGAGTTTTTCTCGCAGTAGCCGTGGAGACGGTAGAGCCCGTCTGGCGACACTAGCTCCAGGTTCAGGTACAGATTGGGATTGGCAAACTCGCCCTGGTAATTGGTATCACTGCGGGCATGCACGCGCATGAGCTGCGAGGTATCCGGGTACTGGTTGCCGAACTCGGGAAAGGTCAGATCTCCCCAGCCCACATAGCTTTCCCAATCCAGCAGATAACTGCCGTCAGCACCGGGCACCATGAACGCTTGCAGTTCCTTGCCCGGCAGATCGCTCGCATAGGTAAGCACCAGCAATTCACGGCCTTTGAGCCGCAAGAGCTCGGACCGCACCAGCGCCCCGGAAATTGGGTCCTTGTTGCGCTGGGTCTCGTAATACAGGCGCAGCAGAGGCTCCACATTCTTCGAGCCGTGAACAAAGGCCGCCTTCTCTGTCCAAGTGGAGGCGTGCCAGAATTGTTGCAGCACGTTGCTCGCGGCCATCAGGCGACCGGAGGCCACAGGCTCGGCGAGCCGCACCATCGGCGCGGGCACATCATCCTGCGCCATCTCCTTTAATGTAGCCGCCGAAGGCGGTGCATCCCTGTCCGAAGCCGTTTGTGCGGCCAACAAGGTTGTCCTTTCCGTGGCCGCAGTGGCGAGGCGGGCCATGAGCTCGCGCTTGGCGCGCTCGTTAAAAAACCAATACCATCCAAACACCAGGCCCAGTGCCAGCATCAATATCGCAAGCAATCCCAGCACGATCATCGTGCGGTGAGATGAGGTGGATACAAAAACGCTTCGAAACATGAATGGAGGACTGCTACAACTACGTCATAATTTCCGCTACAACGGCGGAACCATCAATCTTTTGTAGAAGTCCGCCAGTCGCTTTGCCTGAGCACTGCGGGCAAAAGTGTTCACCACCGATTCATATCCGCCCAGCCCGATCCGACAGCGCAGATCTTTATCCTCGATTACCCTCATCGCAGCCGCAGCCAGCGCAGGCGCATCGTTTTCCGCCACCAGCAGCCCGCTCACGCCATCCGTCACCGCCTCCGGGATGCCGCCGTGCTTCGTAGCCAGTACAGGCACGCCGCTGGCCATGGCTTCCAGCATGGCATTAGGCACGCCCTCACGGTCGCCTTCAGCCGTGGTGCGGCTGGGGTGCATGTAAAGATGTGAGGCATACACGATCCTGCCCGCCAGATGGTTGAGCAGGAAGCCCGGGAACTCCACCTTCTCCGCCAGGCCCAGGTCGCGCACCTGCTGCTCCAGCGGCTCGCGCAAAGGGCCATCCCCCACGAAGGAGAGCCGCGCTTGCGGGTACTTGGCGGCAATGATCGCAAAGGCCTGCAAAGTCGTGTCCAGGCCCTTCTTTTCGATGAACCGGCAGCTCTGCACCAAACGCCAGGCACCGTCCTCCGGCGTCTCGCGCTCCTTGTAGGGCCAGTCTTCTAGAGGAACACCGGTGCGCTGGAGCACGATCTTCTCCGGCGGGCAGCCCATGCGGCGGAGATCGTCCGCCAGGGCTTCAGAGCGCACCTGGATGGCGGCAGCCAGCCGGTACACTTCCGCCATCGCCGCCCGGTGGCGGGGCTTTTGCATGTCCAGGCCCGCATCCGCGCCATGGAAGGACACGATCACCGGCTTGCGCCAGACCTTCATCAGCGGGATGAATTGCGGGGCTACATGGCCGAAATAAATGTGCAGCACCTGGGCATCAATGCGGGCCAAGTCCAGCAGCCACCGCCGCAGTTCCCAGCGAAAGATTTGCCAGGGCTCCTGCCGGATCTGCTTGTGGATCAGCCGCCGCAGCCAGCGCAGGCGAGGCTTCGGCAGCACATGCAGCCGCTTCGGATCATAGCCAAAGGGGTGCTCATTCTCCCGGTGATGGGTGAAAATGTGCATGTCGATCTCATCCAGCACCCCGGTGATCTGGCGGAACACATGCATCTGGTCCCGCTTCAGAAAGTCGGCCACGTAGCTGGCCACCACAGGGAGATTCGGCATTGATCGGAGGGTGCGGGTTGGTTAGTGTCGCGCCCGTGCAGCCGGGCTGCGCGGGTCCTCAGTTTGCAAAAGCCCGGCCTCCTACGCCACATGAATTATCCTGAAAAAGCGCAGCGTGTCATCGATCTGGAAATCGAGGAGCTTCAACGGCTGCGTTCGCGTGTGGGCGGCGAGTTCTCGCAGGCCATCGAGCTCATCATGCAAACGCTAGCCCAGCGGCGCAAGCTGGTGGTCTGCGGCGTGGGCAAGAGTGGCAACATCGGTCGCAAACTGGCCGCCACCCTCAATTCCACCGGTGCCACCGCTGTGCTGCTCAATGCACAGGACGCCCTCCACGGTGATCTGGGCATGATCGACGAAGGCGACCTCGCCATCCTGCTCAGCTACTCCGGCGAAACCTCCGAGCTGCTCAGCCTCCTGCCCCACCTGCGCCGCGTAAGCCTCAACCTCATCGCCATCACCGGCAATGCCGAGAGCACTCTGGCGCGCAATTCGGACATCACGCTGGACGTCAATGTCAGCCGCGAGGCCTGCCCGCTAAACCTCGCCCCTACCTCCAGCACTACTACCATGCTCGTCCTGTGCGATGCGCTGGCGATGGTGCTGCTGGAGGCGCGCGGCTTTCAATCTGATGACTTCGCCCGCCTCCACCCCGGCGGCTCCCTGGGCAGAGTGCTGCTTACCAAAGTGAGCGACCTCATGCGCACCGGCGATTCCCTGGCCATGGTCGAGCCCCTCACCAGCGTGAGTGATGCCCTCCAGGCAATGACCCGTGCCCGTGCCGGGGCCGCCATTGTGAAAGATCAGGCCGGCAAACTCGCAGGTGTCTTCACCCACGGCGACTTCGTCCGCGCTTTCCAGAAAGACGCCGCCATTGGTGAAAAACCGGTGCGAGATTTCATGACCGCCCGCCCCATTTCCATCAGTGCTCACAAGCTAGCTGCCGAAGTTCTAGCCACCCTGGAGCACGCCCGAGTGGACGATATCGTGGTAATCAATGAAGCGGGAGAGCCCGTGGGCCTTGTGGATACCCAGGACCTCACGAGAATGAAACTGGTCTAAACCTCTTAAACGGTGAGGGGTGTTCACGGGCCGAAAGCGTGTTTTCCACAGCGATGTGAATAACATTGGCATTTGTCATTCTGGATTTTGCGAACCCTGTATTTAATCCGGTGGCCTTGTAATGGATTCGCTACAGTTTAACGGCGTTCCACAGGCTCACCCGCCTTTTTTACCGGATTATTTAGTACCAGAAAGCCTCTGTGAATAATGGCGTCCCGCCTGTCCCTTTCTGCTTCCCTGACTTCAAACGAACCTGGTGGAGAGCTTGGAGATGCCATAAAGGGCACGCATTTCAGTCCCTTTGATGACGGTGGAACGCTTGATTTCAGGAGGTTCCAGCCCTTGCTGATGGCTTTGTCGCCCCCGCTATTTACGAGTTAGATTAATCTGTAGCTCAGGTAAACCCTCCGACGAGGGGAAATTCAAAGGTGACAGTTGGGTCACTTCGGATTGGTCTAGCAATACAAGGACGGCAAATTCTCACCCCTGACACGCGCGCCTAACGAGTGCGTGCACAAAAGCTTTGAACAACCTGTGAATAACATGTGAAAAACCTGTGGAACGCCCATCACTTGGACTCAAGACGGGTCTGCGCTGGGGACCTTTGACAGCCCGTTGCAGGTACGATGACAATGCGTTGAACCTCAAACGTTTCCTGGGCGGGGTAAGGAAAGCCCCGAGACTTCGAAAACGCCCTGAAAGTTTGTCTACATTCGTCGCTCTTTGGTCGGTCGTTGCTGTAGTCGTGGGTCTATGACCCCAAGGGCGTGAGGCTTTTCTCAGGGCGTAGGGACAAGCGGCCGACTACGACAAAACGGCCTTCTCAAGGCCTTGATGCCCTTCGTTCACAGGCTCATAGCATTTCATAGCCAAGGAGCGTCGCCGCCTTGCCTCCCTCAAGTCTCGCCCGGCTTCTTCAACACCATCGGAGCCACCTGCCCGATCATCGCACGTAATGCCTCCATGGCGGTTGCCTCCGCTAGCGGATCCCCGGCACTTAGCTCGCCTTCGGCATAGGGAATGAAGAAGGACATCAGCGCCCAGCGGTGATTCAGGTTCTTGAACACCGAATCGAAGTACGTGAGGAACACATGATGATAGTAATCAGCGGTGTGCACCTCGCCATAGCCCTGGTACCAGAACAAGTTCAGCCCCCGCAGCCGTACGAGCTTTCCGCTTTCGTTGATGCTGTCGCGGAACAGGCGCATCATCATCACGTTGATCTCGCGCCCATCACTCAGGCGCACGGGGACCTCCATCTTGCCCGCGATGCTCCATCCCTGTCCCGGCAGACAGATATCCGGGCGGTGCAGGGCGCGGCGGGCGGGGCCACTGAGGACGATGGTGGCCAGCATCTGGCGCTCGTTGGAGACGTAGAGCTTGCGCTCGATTTTCACCCCTTCCGTCAGACCGTTGATCTCCTGGGCGGTGGCTTCCTGATTAATGCCTTGCAGGCTGCCTAGGCTCAGGGGGAACTGCATCACCACTCCAGAAGGGCTGAGAGGAGGCTGCTGCCCTGTGACAGCGCACACCAGCAGGCAGGCGAAAGCCAGCGCCATCACCAATGTACCGCGCCATAGCACTTGGCGACGCGGCTCCGCGAGGGGGGCCTGCAAGGCCACTTGCTTGTCCCTTTTGCCGAGGGAGGCGAGACGCTTCCAGTGCTTCCCCTCCAGCAGGGTTGAGAAAGCAAACATCCCGGCCAGCGCCACGGCAAACACAGAGTAGCCGGCCATCTCGTGGTAGAAGCTGATCTCTTGAGTATTGCCCACCACCCGGCCCACGGCAAAATCGGAACCAAACCACATGCTGCCCAGCGCCAGCAGGGCCATGCGCACGATGTTGCCCGCCACGGCCAGGGGAATAGCGCTGAGGAAGAGGAAGAAACGAGGCCACCAGCGTTTCAACGACAGGTAGCCGTAAAGGGCGCTGATCATCATCAGGGCGGAGAGCGACCGAATGCCGCTGCAAGGTACCTCCACATCCAGCTTGAACAGCTTCCCCGCCTCAAGCCCATGCGCTAGGTCGGGAGCCGAGTAAAGACCTGTACCCTCGCGCACCACATCAATACCAATGAGGTGCAGCAGATCAGTGGACAGCTCCGCCGTCATCATGCGCAGCGGGAAAGCCACCCAATCCTCCAAGGGAATGGTGGGCCAAGTGAAGACGAGAAATGCCCAGGGAAAGGCCAGCGCCGTCATCCATCGCCAGCCGCCAAGCAGGATGATCAGGCCCGCGAGCACCAGATGCACAGACAGGAAGCCTGGATACATCGTATCGGCCTTGAAGCCGACCCAGTACATGGCTAGCCCCAGGAAAAAAATCGCGAGTCCCGGCACAAACCTGCCCTGCACCGGCAAAGCGGCTAGCTCGCGGCGGCGCAAGTAAATGAGAAACAATGCCACCACGGGCACGACCGGGCAGTAAAGCCACTCAGAATCTCCAGCCACTACATGCAGCAGCCCGCCCACGAGGCTCATACGGGCAGCATCCGGCCCGAGGTCGCCATGCTGATAAGGGCCAAGCACGAACAGCAGCACCATCACCACCAGCACGGACGCCGCAGCCACCACGCGGGCAGGCCATTGCAGAAGGCGGTCGAGAAGCTGAGTCATGCGGACGAAAAAAGGTTACGCGCCGCCGTCGTCGTCGCCCGCAATTCTTCTGGCAAGCGAATTCAATCGCCACGATAGTGCCAAGTCGATGCCGAACCCAGACGAAGCCCCCTCCGGTTCCCCCATTCCCGCGCCTCAGCCGGTGACTGGCAGGCTGCCCCACGGACTGCGGCCAATCATTCCGCAGGGCTCCACTCTAGTGCAGGCTCCTCCGCTCCGGCCACCGAACGCGCCGCCTCCGCCCATTCCTCCTCCACCTCTCCAGACTCATCAGCCGCGGGTACTGCCACCAGCCAGCATGCTTGCCACCGGCCTGCTGCCACTGGATACCGAAATGGCCCGGAGGGTTGCGCCTCCTGTGACTCTCCCTGCCTTGCCGCCGGTGAAGCCGCCTCCAGCGGTCGAGAGCAAACTTTCCGCCGCCCTGCTGCCGGCCGTGGCACCTCCTCCGACCAATCCCACGGGCACCCAGCGACTGGTGGAGGACGGTCCCCAAAAGTCCCAGGGCGAAAAGACCCTTTCTTCCCATTCATTTCCTTCCTCCCCTTCCAGCACCGAGCCGCATCCCCGCAAGCAAGCGGTGGAAGAGGAAAAAGCTGCCCAGCTTGGACTGCGTCCAGCAGAGGCCGCGTCCCTGCCCGCCGCACGCCCGGCCAATCAGCGCCGCTCCTCCCACACCTTTAAGCTCTTCCTCGTCCTGCTGTTCATCATGGTGGGCTGCTTCGCGGCTTTCGCAGGCTACCTCTGCAATTTCTTCCAGAAGAACATCGAACCCTATCTCGGCACCAGCCGCGCGGTTGCTGTGGCACCGCCGCAGGTGTGGCAGAAGCCCTCCGAAGAGTTGAAGGCCGCATTGGCCGAGGCCAACAACAAGCTGGCCAAGATGCGAACAGAGATCGATGCGCTGCGCGCCCAGCAGAGCACGACGGACGAGAAATTGGAAACCTTCACCCCGTTGCCCCCTCCTCTGAAAGCAGAGCCGCCACCCTCCACTCAGCTCTCCCTTGCCGATGGCCAGATCAGCCGCTTGCAAGCGCAGGTGAACGAGTTGCGCGCCCTGCAAGGCGACATCGAGGCGAAGGTGCAAAAGATCACCACGACGCCTGCGCCAAAGCCGGCGGATGACAAGTCCCCTGCCCTGCTCGCGGCGGCCACCGAGCGGCTGGATCGACTGCAGTCTAAGCTCGATATCGCTACCGCTGACCAGGCCAAGAATACGGAATTACTACGGGAACTATCAGAGAAACCGCCGCCTGTGGACAAGCCGGAAAAAACGTCTCAATCCCCCAGTCTGCCGACGTCTCCCGCCGCCATCTCGACAGTGGTGACCGTGAATTCGGACACAGGCCAGGAGCTTCGCATTCTAAAAGAGCGCAACCGGCTGACCCTTTACGCGGATCAGGCCCTGGCCAATGCCAGTGCTGAGGCCATGGCCAATCTATGGCGGTCGCTGCGCGATCCTGAGCTGGCCTTCGTGAAGGACGGCGTGGTGGCTGAAATCGTCCGCGTGCAGCATTTCTACGGTTCTATCCGCGGGCTGCCGGCCAGCTACCGCTTGCCGGTGACGGAGTTGTTCAAGGACGGTTCGGTGCCTACGGAGGCGGACCTGAAAGATGAGCAGGCCATCCATCTCCTGGTCGACCCAGCGCAGCAGCCGGAGATCCGCACCCGCGTCGCAGCCTTCCTTGCTGGCCACAAGACCAAAGAGGTGGGGGACGCTCTCGTGGAAGCCATGCGCCACGACAACAACCTGCTCGTCGTCAAAACCGCGCAAAACACTCTTCAGGAGAATTTTGAGCTCTACGAGCCCCGCCTCTTTGATGCCATCGGGATGGAAAAGGCGTGGCAGGAGAAAAGGGAGAAGTTGCAGGGCGAACCTCAGAAGCCCGAAGCCGGAGTTCCCAAATGACCAAAATCCGACTCGATCCGACTGAATCCGACCACTTTATCAGCACCCTTATCCAGCTCCCCTAGCCCACCCGTTCCACATCCCCTGCCCCACTTCCGACTCCCCATGCCTCGCCGCGCCATCCGCAACCTGCTGCTGTTCCTTAGCATCTGCATTGTCCTGGCTTCGTGCGGCACGGTCCGGTTCTATGCCCAGGCAGCCAGGGGGCAGGCGCAGATCATGTGGCGGGCACGGCCCATCCCCAAGGTCATCGCTAATCCGGCCACTAGTGCCAAGCTCCGCCAGCGGCTTGAGCTGGTGCAGGACTTGCGCGCCTTCGCCGGGCACGACCTGCATCTTCCCTCCAACGCCAGCTTCACTAAGTACAGCGATCTCGGGCGCAAGTACGCGGTGTATGTGGTCTATGCCGCGCCGGAATTCAGCATCGGCTCCAAGGGCTGGTGGTATCCGATCGTGGGATCGCTCTCGTACCGGGGGTTCTTCGATGCTGCCTCGGCCAAGCGCGAGGCCGACAAGCTCAAGACCGAGGGCTACGATGTGCTCATGTCCGGCGTCGAAG
>JAQGPI010000136.1 GCA_028293175.1 Verrucomicrobiaceae bacterium
GTCGCTGCAAAACCAAAGGAGGGTGTTGTCGCGCAGCCCCAGGTTCTTCAATTCCTGGCGCAATCGGCCAAAGGCGCGGTCCATGCCAGTGATCTCGCCATAGAAGTTCGCCTTCTTCTCTGACTGCCCCTCATACAGTGCTTTGTCTTCTGGCAGCGCTTGATGCGGATCATGCGGGGAGCCAAACCAGACCACGGCCATGAAGCGTTGTTTGTCGTCCGCGCACTTGCGGATGAATTTCAGCGCCACATCCACGGTGACGTCCGAGCTATCGCCCTTGAACTGCACCGCCTTGCCCTGGTCACTGAGCACGGGGTCAAGATCAAAGAAATTGGGCGAGGACACCCACTCGTCAAAACCACAGGCGCCAGGATTCACCGGGCTGCCCTTTTGCACGGAACCGAGGTGCCACTTGCCGAAATGGCCTGTGCGATAGCCAGCCGTTTTCAGCACCTGGGCGATGGTCTTCTCCTGTGGCCGAATGGCATAGCCCCATTGAAAGCACCCGAAGCGGTTCGGCGTGCGGCCCGTGAGCACACTGCCTCTCGTTGGAGAACAAACCGGCGCGGCGGCGTGGAAGTTGTCAAACATTACGCCCTCCTTCGCCAGCGCATCGAAGTTCGGTGTCTTCACCACCTCATGGCCGTTGTACGCCATGTCGCCCCAGCCTTGGTCATCGGCCATCACAAGCACGATGTTCGGCGGCTCATCCGCCAGCGCCCACGCACCCGCCAAACCCATTGCGACCACCAGCCATCGTGCATTCATCGCATGGATTGTGGCAAATGACGGGCGTCTTGGCGAGCAATTGCTGAGAGGCTTTCCAGCGTCGTCAATCAAGCTTGGCAAGATGTGGTTTTCTGGTCACGATGCCTTCCTCATGAATCGCCGTTCCTTTTTCCGCAGCAGCGCTGCCGCTTCCGCTGCTTCTTTGGGCGTAGCCGCTGCTTCGAGCGCCTCCGCCATGACCATTGAAAAATCAGCGGCGGATCCAGCCTACAAGATCATGAACCACCATCTGAAGCAGACCATCATGGGCTGGTGTTTCAAGCCCATGGACACGCTCACTCTTGCGAAGCACTGCGCGGACATCGGACTGGTCGGCATGGAGGGCATCGACAAGGCGGCTTACAAGGATGTGATGGCGCTGGGCCTGAAGATTTCACTGGTGGGATCGCACAGCTTTAACAATGGCCCCTGCAATCCTGCGTTTCGCGATGAAGTCGTAAAGAAGCTCACCGATGGCATTAATCTCGCCGCTGATGTGGGCTGCAAAAAGGTGATAACCTTCACCGGCATGAAGTTCGATGGCATGGACCGCACCCAAGCGATCAAAGGCTGCCTCGACACATGGAAACAAGTGCTGCCGCTGGCCGAGCAAAAGGGCATCACCCTGTGCCTGGAACACCTCAACTCCCGCGACGGCAGCAAGCCGATGACCGGGCATCCGGGTTATTTTGGTGACGACGTGGATTTCTGCTTCGATCTGGTGAAGCAAATGGGCTCGCCGAATTTCAAGCTGCTGTTCGACATCTACCACGTGCAGATCATGAACGGCGATGTGATCCGTCGCCTGCGGACGAATCATGAACTCATAGGACACTATCACACAGCGGGCAATCCCGGTCGCTGCGAACTGGATGAGAACCAGGAAATCAACTATCCGGCCATCGTAAAGGCAATCATCGACACAGGATACGCCGACTTCATCGCCCAGGAATTCATGCCCACATGGCAGGACCCCATCCTGGCCCTGCGCCATGCGGCGATGGTGTGTGATGTGGCGTGATACCGTGGCTTACGCCAGTCCCTTCTGGCGCTTGGAATGCACCGCCGCATTGTATTCGCTGGCGTTGAAGTCCACGTATTCTTCGGAGAGGTCGCTGGTATAGACCTCGTAGTTCGCCGTGCCCAGGTTCAGATCGATGGTGACGGTGAAGCGCGGCTCACGCACGACCTTTTCCATCTCCGCCATGGGTGTGGAAGTTACCAGTCCTCCCTTTGCGGCGATCAGGCCGCCGAAGTAGATGTCTACCAGTTCCTCACGAATACGGGCACCGGAATAGCCCACCGCATGGATCACGCGGCCCCAGTTGGGATCGCTGCCATGCCAGGAACACTTCACTAGCGTGGACTTCGCCACGGTCTCGGCGACGCGGCGCGCATCATCATGAGTGCGGGCATTGCGCACGCGGATCTCGACAAACTTGGTCACGCGTTCGCCATCGCCTACGATCATCTTCGCTAGCTCGAGCATCACCTTGTGCAGGGCGCAGCGGAAGAGGTGGGCTTCTTCACTGCCGCGTTTGATTGCAGGCGCATCGGCCTGCCCATTGCTGAGCACGATCACCGTGTCATTCGTGCTGGTGTCGCCATCAATAGTGATGCGGTTGAAACTGTGGTCCACGCCGTGGCGCAGCGCCTTCTGCAGTTCGCTCTTTGAAATCTTGGCGTCTGTGGTGATGAAGCACAGCATCGTAGCCATGTTTGGGCAGATCATGCCAGCGCCTTTGGCGATGCCGCCAATGCGGAAGCTGCCTTTGCTGCATGGCACTTCGATGGCGAAGGTCTTTGGCTTCGTATCACTGGTCATGATGGCGGCGGCTGCTTTTTCCGAGCCATCTCCCACCAAGCCGTCTACCAGAAGGCCAATCTTTGAAGTGATGCGTTCGACAGGCATGACCATGCCAATGATGCCGGTCGAGCCGACCATCACTTGACGCATTTTCAAGCCGAGTTTTTCCGCCACGCCCTTGGTCATGGCCTTGGCATGCTGGATACCGGTGAGGCCTGTGCAGGCATTGGCATTACCGCTGTTGGCAACGATGGCGCGGATGTCGCTGCCCAGCTTCAGATTCTGCTGGCAGAGGCGCACAGGCGCGGCCTTTACTGAATTGGTGGTGAAGACGCCATCGGAAACGCAGGGTGTGTCTGAAGCGATGAGCATCAGGTCCAGGCGTTCCGCAGTCGGGTTCTTAACGCCAGCCGACACGGCATTAGCGCGGAAGCCATTGGCGGCGGTCACGCCGCCCTTAATCACTTTGAACGACACTCGGGAGTCGTGCTTTTCTGCGGAATGCTTGTCCATGTTAGGCGAGGATGAGGCCGGTTGTTTCTTCAAATCCGCAGATGAGGTTCAGGTTTTGCACAGCCTGGCCAGAGGCACCCTTGCCGATGTTGTCTTCAGCGCTCATGAGGATGAGCTGGCCGGAGCGCATGTCCAGCGCCCAGCCGATGTCGATGAAGTTGGTGCCCGCCACATTCTTCGTGTCGGGGCTTTGGTTGCGACCCAGCAGCCGTACGAAAGGCTTGTCCGCGTACGCTTCCTCATAAGCGGCCTCGATCTGTTCCGGCGTGATGCCTGCGACGGGCTTGGCAAATATCGTGGAGATAATGCCCGCATGCACCGGCACGAGATGCGGTACAAAGCTAAGCGGCACGGGCCTGCCGGCGGCAATGGCCAGCTCCTGCCCGATCTCGCTGAGATGACGATGCAACGGCACGCTGTAGCTGCGCAGGCTGTTTTGCACTTCGCTAAAGAGCAGCGAGACGGCTTCCTTGCGGCCCGCGCCACTGGCTCCGCTCATGCTGGAAACCGAGATCGGCGAGTCTTGCAGCAGACCGGCGCGCAGCAAAGGAATCAAGGGCAGCAGGATGCTGGTGGGATAGCAGCCAGGGCAGGCGATGAGGCGGGCGGCCTTGATCGCTTCCGCGCGCACCTCGGGCAGCGCGTACACGGCTTCATCTAGAAGCTCGGGCGCGGGATGCTCGTGATGATAGAACTCCTTGTACAAGGCGGCATCGCGCAGACGGAAGTCGGCGCTCAGATCAATGACCTTCAAGCCCAGGGCGAGCAGGGGAATGGCATACTCGGCGGCGACCCCGTGCGGCACGGCGAGGAAGGCGACCGCAGCACCCGAGTCCTTCAAAGCCTGCGCATCTGGCGCGGTAAAGGTCAAGGCATCCGCATTGCCCACACGGCGGAAGCGCGGAAACTCAGAAGTAAGAGGCTTCCCGGCAAGTGACCGCGAGGTCACCGCCACCAGCTCCACTTTTGGGTGGAGCAGGAGATAGCGCAGCAACTCCATACCGGAGTATCCACTGGCGCCTACCACTGCGACTTTGACTTTGTTTTCCATGTGAGGGGGGCGATACTGGAACGTCGGACCTCCCGATTCAAGGGAGAATTGATCTCAGTTATGGGGCGCTTGGTGGCGAATTCGTACGAGAAGCCACCCTAGCAGAATGCACACCGGCCCTGATGAGGTTTTGCGCCACCCCACTGCGCCCGTCCCTTGGGGCAGTAGGTCAACAGGGCACGCCGTGCAGCTTGTGAGGGCGTGGGAGCGTAGTATGATCCTCTCTGCGTGCACCGCTTTATCTTCATACTTTTGTTTCTGGCTCTGCTCGGCGCTGGCATATGGCTGGGCCTGCTCTGGGGCGATGCTGCGCCGAAAAAAACAGTCACTGTAGGGCCCGAGGTTTCCGATGGTTCGCACAAATCTGGCCCAGTGACTACCCAAGCCGCAGGTGGCGAGATGGCCATCGAATCGGGCACGCCTTCGCCTGAGGTCGTTGCTGCTGCAACCAGTCGTGCGCCCGGTGCGCAAGCAAACACTGAGCCACCCACAGGCGGTGAGATCCTTGAGCAATGGCTTACCTCATCTCCCGACCCGGATGTGATCGCCCTCAATATCATTCATGGCTTTGGCTCCCTGAAGCCCGAGGACCAGGCTCTCGCCGCTTCCAAGGCAGTGGCCTTCATCAAGGAAGAACACTTCTCTGCTTTGAGGCCGCTTCTCATGGACAGCGCTATCAGTGAGGAAGCGCAAGACATTATTTATCAGGACCTTCTTCAACGCTCTGCCGCCACGCGTTTTCCACTGCTGCTCACGTTGATGCAGACTCCAAATCATCCGTTCAGCGACAAGGCCCGGCAATCCTTGGTACGAGACCTGGGGGCTGATTACGGAGCCAACTACGGCCTCTGGCAGGCAAAGCTCAAGGAGTTGATAGAAGCACAGAAGTAACGCCTCCATCACCATGCAAGTTTGATCCTTACTGATTCACCAATTTACCGCTTACCAGATTGCCGGTGCTTGAAGAAAAGAGGTTATTGGCGCCAGCCATCTGGAGACCGCCGCCATCCTGGGAAATTAAGGCGTTGACGGTCTTGGCAACTAGCCCACCACCATCTTGGGATATGAGATTGCCTCCACCCGATGCCACGAGGTTGCCACCCCCCGAGGCTACCAAATTACCGCCCCCCGATGCCACGAGGTTACCGCCACCTGAAGCGACCAAACGCCCTCCCACGGCGTCTGAATCGATCAGGGCGTTTGCGGGCAGCAGGATAAGAGCAGAGGCGTTGATGGACGCAAAGTTGCCGCCGCCTGAGGCCACGAGGTTGCCCCCGCCCGAAGCCACGAGGTTACCGCCGCCTGAGGCCACGAGGTTGCCGCCGCCCGACGCAACAAGGTTGCCGCCGCCCGAGGCCACCAGCGCTCCACCGGCAAGGGCAGACAGGATACTGTTGGGAGATGCGAAGGCGGTGGGGCCGGCGAAATCTGCCAGCATGGATTTCACATCCACAGCGGTTTCCGCTGTTTCGGGTTCGCCCGGCCCTACCACCACCCGCATGATGGCATCCTCGATCAAACTGTTCTTAAATTCGCCTTTAACGACAGCCTTGGGGCCCACCAGCATGACGCGGTTGTATAGATTGGTCGCCGATTTGAGGGGAATCAAAATGGCATCGTTTTGCATGTGCATTGCATCGCAGCCGCCAGTGGTCACATTGTAGGATTGGTTGCCAATGCTGAATCCTTTGGTTTCCAAAGAGGTGCGAACGGCGTCTGGATAATTGCCGCCCATTCCTTCGAAGGAACTCTGGGTGGCGGTGGCTGCCTGTGAGGGATCGTTGCCATTCACCACCACGACTCCTAAGGGGCCTGGCGTCTTACCGTTGCCATTCGTCAATTGGATAGAGCAGGTATTGTCATCAATGCGGCCACCGGCGTAACTGTCCGGGACCTTCACGGTGAGGGTGACTACGCCACCTTCGCCGGGGCCCATACCACCGATATACCATGCTACATTGCCAGCGGATGACACTTGCGCCTTGAAGAGCGATGTAATGCTCAGGTTGCCGTCGTTGTGATCCGAAGTGGTGGGGCTGTAACCATTGTAATAGTAAGCCGTCGAACTTACATAAGTGGTACCCATGGGCAGGTGCATGAAGATGGTGCTGCCGATGATGCTCACATCACTCAAATTGCCGACAAAGATCGTATAGGTAAGGTTGTTGCCACGGCGAACAGTTGCAGGTGCATAGCGGCCGATGAAAACAGAAGCGTTGTTATCGAGCACAAACTCCTGCAGGCCGGTGATCGAGGCTGTAGCAATCGGCTTGGGAACGGAAGTGACGGCCTTTGGGCGGGGGGCACCCAGCGCAAGCGCTGTTGCCGTCGCAGCGGCGGATCTGCCATAGCTGCCTGTCAGCGTGGGGACGATGGGCTGGGGAGCTTTTAAATGCCCAGCCGCATCCTGCAAAACTTTGATATTGGCCGCATCCAGGTACACTTCATAGCTGGCGGTGGCGTTGCGATTGTTGCCAATGGGGAAAGTCAGGGTCGTGACGCCGGTGCTTGCCACACGCGCAAGGGTCGAGCCCGGGATGGCCGTGCCCGAGCCGTTTATGAGCCCGAGTGTGGGCTTGACCAGATAGCCCTTGGGAATGGTGACCGTCATCTTGATGTTAGAGAGATCGAGGCCATCCGCGCCAATCACTTCTACTGGAATGGCAATGCCCGAAGTGTCGGTAAGCGTTT
>JAQGPI010000129.1 GCA_028293175.1 Verrucomicrobiaceae bacterium
GAAACGGATTGCGTTCTCTCCTTGGCGAAGAGCCGGACATGGAGATCGTAGGGGAAGCCGAAAATGGGATGGAGGCGGTGGATCTGGCCCGCAAACTGGTTCCCGATGTCGTCATTATGGATCTGGCCATGCCCGTCCTCAGCGGCCTAGAGGCTACTCGCCAGATCCTTGCAATACTTCCCAACACGAAGATAATCATTTTCTCTTCTTATACCGACTACGCTTACATTGAAGAAGTGATCAGACTGGGTGCCGTGGGCAGTCTGGTCAAGCATGCTGCCTCGCGGGATCTGCCAAAGGCGGTCCGTCAGGTGTGCGAGGGAAAGACCTTTTTCACCGCGGGCAGGGGCACCACAGTCAAGCCATCCTCCGCAGCCACCGGCAACGCCGGGGACACCGCACTGGCGTCCTAGTGGCGAACCGTCATAAGCGGGACGGCAGGATAACACTCCGAGGAAAATTCCGTCACCATGTGACGCTCCTGTTTTCGGGGGGGTCCAAAGCTGGCCATGTAGTTGCACTGACTTTCCCTGAGCCGTGGTGCCACATTGTCGTCTGCGGCTTGCACAATCAGACGCCTACGTTGGCTGTAGCCGAGCGGTTGGTAGCCAGCCGTTGAGGACCGTTTGATCGCCTGCAATGGCTTGTCGGCATGCCCCGCGTTCCTGAATTTTCATCGCTCGCGTCCACCGGCTGAGCATCTCTGGAGCGCCCCAGTGCTTCAAGGGCTTTCATGTGTAGCATTGTGTCGTACACGGACGCTCTTTCGCTGCCCAAAGACTATGGGGCAGGAGTGTCACATTGGAGGATTGGCCAAGGCGTCTGCTCGGATGCCATGTGGTGATGCATGGGAGCACTCAGCTCCTCTATCACCTCCAAACCACACGATTCGTCATCCCATGAACCGAGCTCAAAAACTTCTGGCAAACCTTGCCTTCCTCGGAGCCGCCTCCTCGGCTTTCTCCGCCACCGTCATTCACATCACTGGGTCCACCGCTTATCGCAGCCAGACCAACACGGCGATTCTGAAGAGCTTCGACAATGGCACCACCGTCAAGGTCGGCTCCACGAACGCTGCCCTGGGCAGTTCCGCAGTTTCCTACTTTCACGGCACCATGGGTGGTGTTGACACGATCATCGAAACCAAGTTCACCGGCTCCGTGGGCGGCATCAAAGCAGTAACCTCCGGCGCACTGCTGGAATTTCTAGCTGACGACACGGACACTCGTGGTGGCAATTTTTCCACGGTTAACATTGTGGCATCCAGCTCTCCCACCGTTCCATCTTTTGGCTCGACGGTCGGCGCCAACGGCCTTTGCCAGACTCCCGGTGGCACCAATCCAAGCGTCAACTCGGTCGCTGCCGAGGTCACGATGTCCGACACCTTTCAAGATGCGACGCAGTATCGTTCACCCACCCTCACAGGGGCGGTCATTCCGGGTGCCCCTCCCGCCAAAGTCGGTGTGGTCCCCTTCGTCTGGATTCGCACTCCAAGTGCTGCCGCCAATGTCAGCGCTCTCAACAACATGAACCCCACGCTGGCCAATCTGTTGTATGGCAACGGCACCCTGCCCCTTGCTATGTGGAGCGGCCTCGCCTCCGATGAAAGCTACCTCGTCTATGGTGCTGGCCGCGATCCCGATTCCGGCACTCGCTTGAGCACCTTTGCTGAATCCGGCCGCGGTGCCAATTCCACCGTCCGTCAGTATCATCCTTTGACTGAGGACACCACCGCCACCAGCATCAGCCAGGCGGGCTCCATCAACTCAGTGGAAGTCTTCCCTACCACCACGGTCGCCAATCTGGGCCAGACATTTATCAACGGTAATGCTGGTGAAAGTTCTGGCGGCACCCTGGCAGGCTACATGGCCAAGGGTTTTGCCACCGCCAACCCGGGCGCCCTGGTCGCCTATTCGGGCACCGGTGATGCCAGCGGTGCTATCCAGAAGGGCGCGCAGATCCTCGCATGGAACGGTGTTTCGCTCGCCACGCAGCCTGCCCTTGGCACCACGCCCGCCTTCGATTTCAACCTGATCCGCAACGGCAAGTACACTTTCTGGAGCTATGAGCATATGCTCTACCTCTCCGGCATTAGCGCGGACAAGAAGACCGTGGCCAACAAGATTGCCACCCAGATCTACACCACTGATGCGCAGATCCTGATCAGCAGCATGCGTGTGGATCGTGCGGGCGACGGTGCCCAGGTGACCCCCGTGTACTAACGGTTGCACGCCGCCCTCAATCTCCAAAAAAACCTTTTTTAATTCATTCTTTTTATCGCATGAAAATAACTCATTTGAAGTCAACAGCGCTGCTGGCACTTGCCAGTTTCACGCTCTTGACGACGGCCGCCCGCGCCGCACACGAGGGCGACCTGTTCCTTGGCGTCCGCGCTACCAGCGGGGTCGGATCAAACAAGGACTACTTGGTCAACATTGGCCCTGCATCCCAGTTTGAAACTGGCAGCAGCGTGACGACCCTCAACCTTGGCGATATCGGCGCTGACCTAAGCTTCTTGTTTGGCAGTGTCGCAACGACTCCGTGGTACAACCGCGCTGAAGTCCAATGGGGCATCGCCGGTGCCACGGGTTTCAATGATCTGGGATCCATCCCCGGCAAGACTCTCTATGCAACCAGTGTCTCCAGCACCCCTTGGGAGCGAAAGAGCGGTACAGCGCAGGGCGGCACCACCACGCTCATTTCGAGCATGACCACCGCCTTTGACGACGGCAGCACCATCGGTCTTGTGGCGCCAACCGCAAAATCGCAGGACAGCACCTCCATCAACAGTTGGGTGTCTTACACATCCGACGGACCTAACTCCGGCAACGCCCACATCGCATTCGGAGCCTTCAATCCCAGCATTGAAGCTGCGTTCGGAAATGGTGCCGCTTCCTCGGTCCTCAATCTGTACCAGATAAGGCCCGCCACGGGCGGTTCTCCGGCTGGCACTCCGGGCGACCTTCTGGGACGTTTGTTCTTGAACAACAGCGGCCAGCTTACATTCGTGCCAGCGGCAGCTATCGGTGCAGGCACGGTTGCCTTCACTGCTACCGCTCCCACCGTGGCTGAAAATGCTGGTCCTCTCGTGGTCACTCTCACACGTACCGGCGATCCTACCTTCGCAGCCACCGTGGAATTGAGCACCGCAGATGACACTGCTCTTGCAGGCACGGACTACACCGGCCTCACGAGCCAGCTCGTGTCGTTCGGCGTGGGTGAAACGCAAAAGACGGTGAATGTGGCCATCACAAACCGCAATGGCGCTGCCAGTGACCGGAGTTTTGCCCTCCATCTAGCCAATCCATCTGCCGGCCTCAGCGCAGGCAGCGATGCCACAGTGACGATCACCGCGCAGATCACCCCCAGCGTGATTCAGTTCGGCAGCGCCACCTTCACCGCCCATGAGGTGGACAATACTGTGGACGTCACCCTCACGCGCACTGGCGGAACCTCGCCCGTTGACGTGCAGATCTCGACAGCGAACGGCACGGCTCTGGCCGGCACGGACTACACCACCGTGAACAACGCCACCGTCTCATTCTCACTGAACGCCACCATTGCTACCAAGACCATCACCCTGAGCCATCCGGTGGGCAATACGACTAACAAGTCGTTTACAGTCTCGCTGGCCAATCCAAGTACCAACGCCAGTGTTGGCACTCCCCCCACCGCTACTGTCACCATCCTGGC
>JAQGPI010000152.1 GCA_028293175.1 Verrucomicrobiaceae bacterium
GTCGCCCCCCGTCTGCCAGCCCTCGCGCGAATCCCAGCGCAGCCCGCCCTTGTGCTTCTCCGGCCCATGGCACTCCAGGCAGTGTTCCACCAGCAGCGGACGCACCTTTTTTTCAAAGAAGTCCGTACCCTCGTCCCCACGCGCCATCCCGCTCGTGAAGAGCAGGCCGAAGCCGAAGGCAATGAGGGGCAAGAAACGCATAAGAGTGGAACAAACGACGTGGGATGGCGCATGTTTCAGGGCGCTGCGCCAGGGCTTGCAATTCGAAACAAAGGGGTGAGACTCTGTTCATGGATCCGGTGTCACAGAACGAACCTCAACCCCTGAGTCTGGAGGATGCACGGCGTCTATGGATCTTGCAGAAGCAGAAAGCATTGCTATCGCCAACCGACCAAGCCCTGGCCGCCCAGGCGGCAGAGTGGCAAATGTGGACCAGCCACGGGATCAGGTTACAGAATGGGAAGAACGAGTCGCCGCTCAGTTCGCAGGCCTCAAAGCCTGGGCGAAAAGCTGCGGCTGCTTGCTGAAAACTGAGAATTTGCCCAAGCGTGCATTCGGCCCCTCTGGAAGGGAGCACGAGGTATTTCACGATGTAGTTCAGTCGCGGTTTTGGAAAGCCACCTTTCCCAACCAAGCGGGATGCGGTCCCTTTGGCTTCTTCACTCCAGCGGGTTATCTGAGACGATTGCGCCTCACTAACCGCATCTTTTGCGATGATGTTCGATTCGAGGGCGTGTGGGTTAGGAAGCTGGGTGTGAGTCTTGTTACCTCACAGAGCTATATCCAGCCGCATACGGAGCGATTCATTCCCACAGAAGCGGAGATCTCTAGTTTCCTTGAGCAGCTTGGCTTTCATTGGGAAGATACTTCGGCTGCTTGGGAACGCGAAGATGGTGTCGTGCTGGGTGATACACATGACCGGAATTTCATCCGCGCCCCGGACGGCCTTCTTTACGCCATCGACGTTCAAGCCCGCATGAAGTCCGGTTTTGATTGGGAGGCGGTGAGGCAATGGTCAGGCAGTTAATAACCACTTCCAGCCCCCGCCAATCCTGCCACAGTGCGCGGCATGAAGCCCAAGGTCATCATCACTGATTTTATCTCCGAGCCGCTCACCTACGAGCGCGAAATCCTGGGCGACCTCGCGGAGGTGACGGCCCTGGGTGCGGAGCGCGAGCCGGAGTTGGCGGGCCGCATCGAGGAGGCGGATGTCGTGGTGATGTACCACCAGCTCAGCATTGGCCGCGAGACCATCGAGCGGCTGAAGCACTGCCGGTTCATCGTCCGCGGCGGCGTGGGGGTCGACAATGTGGATCGCGTGGCCGCCCGCGAGCGTGGCATTGATGTAGCGAACGTGCCGGATTACGGCACTGAAGACATCGCCGACACAGCCATCGCCATGATGATGACGCTCACGCGCGGCGTGCATTTTCTTAACAGCCGTCTGCGCCGCAGCGAAGGGCCCTGGCATTACCGGCAGGCGGCGCCAGTGTGGCGGCTGCGGGGTAGGGTATTCGGCCTGATCGGCATTGGCTGCATCGGCATGGCCACGGCGCTGCGGGCGAAGGCAATGGGCATGGACGTCGTGTTCTATGATCCCTATGTGCCGCAAGGGCTCGACAAAGCTCTGGGCTTGCGCTGCGTCCCATCCCTGGAGGAACTTCTGCGCCAGGCCAATGTGCTGAGCGTTCACTGTCCGCTCAATGAGCACACGAAGGCGATGATCAACACAAACACGCTCGCCTTGATGAAGCCCGGCGGCTTCCTCATCAACACGGCGCGCGGCGGCATCGTCGATCCCCATGCCGTGCTCGGGGCCATCACTGGCGGTCATCTTGCCGGAGCTGGGCTAGACGTGCTGCCGTTGGAACCGCCCGACCCTGCGGACCCGCTCATCATGGCCTGGCGCGACCCGAGCCATCCGGCGCACGACCGGCTCATCCTGAATCCGCACTCCGCCTTTTACACCGAGGAAGGCCTGGCCGACATGCGCATCAAGTCCAGCCACAACGTCCGCCGCGTGCTGCTGGGGGAGAAGCCGTGGAATGTGGTCAATTGATCACGCCTCGGGCGGCAGTGATGGCGGGGCTGATAGTGGCTGCGAAGGCCTCTTTTGGAAGTGCGCATGCCAGATGCAGCAGATCGAGACGATCACCATTACGACAACTACTGCGAGGACTAACAGGCCAAAAATAAAAATGATTGCCATGGCGTCGGGGGCGGAAGTTAAACAACAATGTGTGGTAAGCGAATTCCTACCTTCAGGCAAGGCTGCGCCAAGACAGACTTATTGAATCACATCTGCGGCGGCAAGGGCGGCGGTGCTTTCGACGCTTTGCGCCGTTTTGAGGCCTTGGCCACAAAGTAAACGACGAGCCCAATCGGCGCGGCCACGATGGCCAGCAGCACGGCGATCACTAGCAGCTCGAACGTGCCTAAACTGGCAAAAAAGTGCAGAGAGTTCATAGGAGGAAGCGCCAGCCTGACAAATCGCTCGTGAAAAGGCAAGCCCCCTGCTTCTACTCTACTTGTGGCAACCGCCCGTTGCAGCATTGCCAACCTCCTCTAGAGTGCCGCGCCTCCGCCATCCATGAATTACAAATCCCAGATTGCCCTCGTGGCCGCCCTGGCTATCAGCCTGGGAGTGTCTCTCGTTTCCGGGTCGATAGACGACTACTTCCTTGATATCCTGCTCAACGCGGGCATCAACATCATCCTCGCCGTGAGCCTGAACTTGGTGAACGGCCATACCGGGCAGTTCTCTCTGGGCCATGCGGCCTTCATGGGCGTGGGCGCTTATGGGGCCTCGATTGTCACGCTGGAGATGGGCGGCTCGCTCATGCGCATTTTCGGTTCGGGCGCGTTTGGCACCGGCATTCTGTTTCTTATCGCCCTGCTGGTGGGCGGCCTTTGCGCCGCGATCTGTGGCTGGGCAGTGGGCGTGCCTTCGCTGCGGTTGCGCGGCGATTACCTCGCTATCGTAACTTTGGGCTTCAATGAAATCATCCGCGTGGTGCTGCAAAACACCAGCGGTGACGGTCCCTTTGGCGGAGCGCTGGGCTTGAAAGGCATCGAGCAGTACACGAATTTCTTCTGGGTCTTTGGCATCGCGGCCATCGCCATTTACGTCATCAGCGCGCTCGTGAATTCCACCTATGGCCGCGGCTTCCTCGCCGTGCGCGATGATGAGATCGCGGGCGAGTCCATGGGGGTGAACACCGTGCGCTACAAGGTCATCGCCTTCGTCACCGGCGCGTTCTTTGCCGGGCTGGCCGGCGGTCTTTACGCGCATCTGCGCAGCACCATTTCGCCCGAGGGTTTCAACTTCCTCAAATCAGTAGACGTGGTCGTCATGGTCATCCTCGGCGGCATGGGCAGCACGGTGGGCGTGATCGTCGCGGCCATCGTGCTCACGGTGTTGAACGAGACCCTGCGCGACTTCGAGCAGTACCGCATGATTGTGTTCTCCCTGCTCTTGATCGTGATGATGATCGTGCGACCCCAGGGCCTGCTGCCGGAAAGTATGTTCCAAAGGAGGAAGAAGGCATGAGCGCTAGCCTGCAACTCGACAACGTCACTATTCAGTTCGGCGGCCTGCGTGCCGTGGGCGACCTGAGTTTCCGCATCAATCCAGGGGAGCTCATCGGGCTCATCGGCCCCAATGGCGCGGGCAAGACCACGGTCTTCAATCTCATCACCGGCGTATATCATCCCACGGCTGGGAGCATCAAGTTCAACGACCTCTCCATCCCCGGCCACAAGCCGCATCAGATCACGCGGCTGGGCATTGCGCGGACGTTTCAGAACATCCGGCTGTTTCCTTCCATGTCGGTCTTCGACAACGTGCGCACCGCCATGGTGATGCACCAGCTTCACGGCATCACCCATGCGCTGACGCGCGGCCCGGCCTACCATGATGAAGAGGCGCTCATCGAGAAGGAAATCCTCGATCTGCTGGACATCTTCAAGCTGCGCGACGTGGCGCACGTGCCGTGCAAATCCTTGTCCTACGGCGACCAGCGCCGCCTGGAAATCATCCGTGCCCTCGCCACGAAACCGAAGCTCCTGTTGCTCGACGAACCCGCCGCCGGCATGAATCCCACGGAGAAGGAGGAGTTGATGCACCTCATCCGTTTCATCCGCGACAAATTCGACATCGCCGTGCTGCTCGTGGAGCACGACATGAAGGTCGTCATGGGCATCTGTCAGCGCATCGTGGTGATCGAATACGGCATCAAAATCGCAGAAGGCACGCCGGATGAGATTCAGAACAATCCGAAGGTGATTGAAGCTTACTTGGGAGTTGAGGCAGAGGAGAGTTGATAGTTGATGGCTGATTGTTGATGGACTGAAACTGCGGAAGTTGATGGTTGATGGCTGATTGTTGATGGACTGAGGACGGAGCTGAAAAGAATGTTTAACTTTGAGAAATTAGAGGTGTGGCAGAAGGCGATTTTGTTCGCCAATCACGTCTATTCGATCACTCGCTCATTTCTAGATAACGAGAAGTTCGGGCTGACCTCTCAGATGCGCAGGGCTGCCGTTTCAGTCTCTTCAAATATCGCCGAAGGCAGTGGCCGGTTCTCAACCAAAGACTTTGCTCGTTTCGTTGAGTATGCGACGGGGTCGGTCTTCGAGGTCGTTTCGCAGGCGCGTATCGGCCTTCATCAAGGATTTTTGGATCAGATGCTCATGACATGCTGTGGCGTCTTGCCGAAGAACAGGGCAAGATGCTCAGCAGACTTCGCCGACATCTGCTAGACTCGGAACAGCAATAAATTTTCCGGCCTCCGTCCATCAACAATCAGCCATCAACTATCAGCTTCCCTCATGCTTGAAATCAATAATTTGGAAGTGGGCTATGGCTCGATCAAGGCGCTGCATGGCGTGTCTCTGAAAGTGCCTGAGAAGTCGATTGTAACGCTCATCGGCGCGAATGGTGCGGGCAAGTCCACGACGTTGCGTGCCATTTCTGGACTCATCAAATCGAAGGGTGGCACGGTGCGCTATGATGGTGAGGACATCACGAACATGGCCGCGCACAAGATTGTCGGCAAAGGCCTGTGCCATGTGCCGGAAGGCCGCATGGTGTTTGCCAACCTCACTGTGGAAGAAAACCTGCGCATGGGCGCTTACCTGCGCAATGACAAAGCGGGCATCGCAGAAGACATGGAGTACAGCTTCCATATGTTCCCGCGATTGAAGGAGCGCATTGCCCAGGCGGCGGGCACCATGTCTGGCGGTGAGCAGCAGATGCTTGCCATCGCCCGCGCCATCATGAGCAAGCCGCGCTGTTTGATGTTGGACGAGCCCTCGCTCGGCATCGCGCCGATGCTAGTGCGTTCCATCTTCGAGCAGATCGTAGCGATCAACCGCGACCGTGGTATTACGGTGCTGCTGGTGGAGCAGAATGCTAACTTGGCGCTGGCGATTTCACAGCACGGCTACGTGCTGGAAACCGGCAAGGTGCTGCTGGAAGACACGTCAGCGGCCTTGCGCAGCAATCCGCAGGTGCGCGCGGCTTATTTGGGCGGGTAAAACAAAGTCAGCTGCGCTCGCAAGAGCGTGGGGCCTTGTGCTTGGCGACGCTCCTGCCACCAGCTACTTTGGCACGCATTCAGAGAAGTAGCTGCGCTCGCAAGAGCGTGGGCCTTGCAAGGTTGCATCACCGTCCCGGCACCATCGGTGTCAGCACCTCGGGCGGCGAGGTCTGGGCGTTGAACGGCGCGCTGCTCCAGTCCACGCTTGCGCCGCCGGGGAGCATGAGGTCACGCGCGGGCACAAGCCAGATGACCAGCTTCTTGGCCTTCACCACATCATCGAAGCGGCTGGCGAAGGCCTTGCGCACGGCACTGGTTGCACCTCCGTTGACGGCAAGGGTGTCGATGCGTTCACCGCAATAAAGGGCCAGATGCTGGGTAAAGCTCGCATGAATGCCGGTGGTGGAAACATAACCGAGATCGGGATCGTCGAAAATCCGCACGTCATCACCGCCTAACAAGCAGATGGAGGACTGAGGATCGTTCTCAAGCGTGGGGAAGGAGACCAGGATCTTGGATTCTTCTTCCAGCACCAGGCCGGGGAGGGGATACAGGCGCTCCGCTAGATCACCGTAGCCTGCGACTTCAGGGGCCCTGGCATCCGCGATCAGCGGGTCATTGGGGATAACGCCAGGGTACTTCTTGCGCACGTGCACGGCCACGGCGCGGGCAATCTCCTGCATGGCTTCGGGCGTCCAATGACTGTCCTGTTTGAAGAACACATCTAGGTGCCGTTTCTTGAGCTGCATCAGCGCGGCGGTGATGTCTTGAACATCGATACCTTCCTTCGCGAGCTGTTCGTAAAAGGCGGGCTGCGAGGCGTGATACAGCGGCGCTTCACTGTCATCGGGATCCGAGCGCGTGAGGGCTTCGGGATAGAGCGAGGCCTTCATGGGAACCGGGATCAGCAGGAGAGGAATGCCGCGCTCCTTGAGGGCGCGGGCGAAGGCGAGGATTTCTTCTTTGGCCTTGCTGTTCGGTGCGCCTCTGGCACCAAGGTTGGGCTCCAGCGGCCCGGCACTGGCGAGCGCCCGCAGTTCCTGCTGATCGAAGAGCCAGCCATCAGTCCCCGGCACTACGCCATTGCCGCCCTCGCCAAGGCCGTTGGCCATCCAGCCTTGAACGCGAGTGCGGACGGAAGGCAGTGTGATGCACAGGGCAAACGCCAGCAGCACAATAGCCGCTGGAATGCGCTTCCATCGGCCCGTTATTTCCATTAGCGAGGAAAGGGGAGGCAGGGCAAAGATGATCGCCGTGCTAGCGAGCATGAGCAGCACATTGAAGTCGGTGAAAAGCTGCGCATTTAACAGCAGCGTCGTTTCCGAGAGTTCGCCCTGGCTGATCAGGGCACGTGCGAATTGCAGCGCATGCCGCAGCCCGGCACAGCGCATCAGCATGAGCGAAATCAGCAGCACGAACAGCGTGCCGATGCCTGCAAAGAAGCCCGGCCATGTGTGCCACAGCGCCCGGCCTTTGCACCGGGAACGCTCCAGGGAAAGCATCAGCGCATGAACGAGCAAGCCTGCCAGCAGGGCAAGGTTCAGCCCTTGCTGGAACATCATCAAGGCGGCCACCACGCCCCAGATCCAACTGCGCCAGGGCTCCCAGAGCTTATGGAATGAGGTGGCGCGGTACGACAGACCCATCAATGGAATTTTGACCAGTGCAGGCCTCAGCGCCTTGAAGGCGGCGAAGACGAACTCCACGAGGCCGGCGAGAAACCACACCTGGAAGGCAAAGGCAAACAGGCCAACCCACGCGGCATTGGCCGAAAGGGAGCCCGCGCCCGCCGCAAATGGCAGATCCGCAGCCTCCCCGAGATGGAGATCAAAGACCAGGCAGATCACTGCCAGGGCGAGATAAACAAGGACGGAAGCCAAACGCATAATCGGATCAACTCACACTCACAGCCAGAACGCATCAAGGAAGAAGCTGGTCACCATGGCCAGGCTCACAATCAGCCGCAGCACAAGGCCCATGCCCGTGCCAACGACTGTTCCCCATGTGCTTTTGACGGCGGGCCCCATGGATTTCTTGGCAAATAACATCTCAAACACAAATCCGCCCACCAGCGGCCCGATGATGATACCCGGAAGCGCGAAGAACAATCCCACGATGCCGCCCAGCAGCACGCCTACCATGCCCCAGCGGCTGCCGCCAAACCAGCGCGCGCCCACGGCTCCGCTGGCGAAATCGAGCCCGTAAGCCACCAGGGTGAGCAGGCCCATGAGCGCCACGCACCACCAGGTGACCCCGGTTTGCGGGCGCAACAGCACATGCACAATCGCAGCGCCAAAAATCATCAGGGGACCTGGCACCAGCGGCAGCACCGTGCCCAGCAGCCCGATGGTCATGAGCACCACCGTCAGCGTCCACACGCCGTAGTTGTTCCAGTCGATGCTGGAGAGGAAATGAGGAAGGAAATCTAGCACTGCCTGCTCATACGCTGGCCTGCGCGAGATGGAAACCGGGATTCGTGGGAGGAATGGGAGGAATGGCCGATTCAGCACAGGGGCTGTGCAAAGCGACGTGGCAGGAATAAAGCAAGTGGGTGGGGCATCCTGCCCCACTCAGGAAGGCTGTTTCTAGGTCCCAGACGAGGGGCATTGGCCTCCAAGGGGCAGGATGTCCCTTCCGCTTTCTTTTATGACACATAACCTCCAGCACCGCTACGTGGCCTCAGTACGCCATTGAGCAAAACTACGGCGCTATCCAAAATCCATCGTCCGGCTTTTCCAGGTCGCGAATGATGAGCGGTACGATGGCGGCGCAGGTAGCAAAATCCTTGTCGCCAAACAACATTTTGACCATTGCTTCAGCCATGCCTCCGGTGGGATTTTGGGTGATCTGGCGGAGTAGGATGAGGAAGATTTCCAGACGTCCGAGATTCTTTTTCGCAAGCCGCACAACCGCCTCCCGGTGATTGCCTTTGGGATCGGCATGATACAGCTCCAGCATCGAAACACTGGCCTCGCGTAGGTGTGCCAAAAATGTGGCGGTCTTCTCGCTCTCTTCGAGTTGGGCGTCTATCTTCGCAATCGCCCCCGCGACCCGATTCACGGGTTCATCCGGCGGGTCGGTGGGGCTGATGCCGTCCATAAGGTCAAGGCCCTGTCTCCGGTTTTTCCAGGTCGCGGATGATGAGCGGCACGATGGCGGCGTGGTGGGCGAAATCCTCCTGGTCAAACAACACTTCGATCATTACTTTAGTCAAGGGATCGGAGTGCTTTTGGGCAATCATTCGAAGCATGAAGAGGAGATCTTTGGGACCGTTGAAATGCGTTGTCGCATACTGCACAGCCGCACGGTGATTGCCCTGGGGATCAGTGTGATACACATTCAGCAGCGCAGCAAAGTCCTCGCGCATGCGTGCTAATTTGGCAATTTCCTCTCGCAATTGTTCCTGCGAAAACCGGGCCAGCGACGCACCAGCTTTGGCTTCCATCTTCGCAATCGCCCCCGCGACCCGATTCACGGGTTCATCCGGCGGGTCGGTGGGGCCGATGCGGTCCATTGTTTTTTACCTTAAAACTCCGGCAAGCTCGGTGGCCGCCACAGAGGCGGGCTCGGGGTATTCGAACGCCTCGCCTTCGTAGTTGCGGATGAGCACGCGCTGTTCGTCGCGTTGCAGAATGTAGTCAGGATTGAGCGGCACCTTGCCACCGCCGCCGGGGGCATCGATGACGAACTGCGGCACAGCGTAACCGGTGGTGTGGCCGCGCAGGGATTCGATGATTTCAATGCCCTTGCTCACGCTGGTGCGCAGGTGGGATGAGCCCTTGATGAGGTCGCACTGATACAGGTAATAGGGGCGCACGCGGCACATGAGCAGCTTCTGCACGAGGCTCTTCATCACATCCGGATCATCGTTCACGCCCCGCAGCAGAACGCTTTGATTTCCCAAAGGAATGCCATGATTGGCGAGACGCTCCAGGCCTTCACGCACCTCGGTCGTGAGTTCACGCGGATGATTGGTGTGAATGCTCATCCACAGGCCGTAGCGTTGCAGCATCTGGCACAGCTCCGGTGTGATACGCTGTGGCAAAAAGATGGGTATGCGGCTGCCAATGCGGATGAATTCAATGTGAGGGATCGAGCGCAGGCGCTTGAGGATGCCCTCTAGCTTGCCATCGCTGAAGAGCAGCGGATCGCCGCCGGAGAGCAGCACATCGCGCACCTCCGTGTGTTGCTCTAGGTACTTGAAGGCCATCTCATGCTCCAGTTGCATCGTCTGCTCGCCCACACCGCTCACCACGCGGCTGCGGGTGCAGTAGCGGCAGTAGCTGGCGCAGCGATCAGTGACCAGAAACAGCACGCGGTCGGGATAGCGATGCACGAGGCCGGGCACTGGCATGTGCGAATCTTCGCCACAGGGATCGGCCATTTCCGCCGGGTCATCCAGGGTCTCCTCGATGCGCGGAATCACCTGCCGACGGATGGGACAGTCCGGGTCCACGCGGTCGATGAGATTGAAGTAATGCGGCGTGATCGCCATGGCCAGCTTGTTGCCGGAGAGCAGCACGCCTGCGCGTTCTTCATCGGCTAGAACGAGGTGCTCTTCCAAGCCGGCAAGGCTGGTCACGCGGTTCTTGAGCTGCCATGTGGAGCTGTTCCAGTCGCTGGGGGAGACGTTCTTGTCTCGCCAATAGCCTGGGGCGTGCGAGAGGAACGCTTTTTCAGGCAGGGCTGATGGGATGATCATTGGATGGTCGGGAGCAAAGGTGAGGTTATTCGTAAGCAAGGCGTGCTGTCAATCAGCGAAGAAACTTATAATTTTATCAAAGTGGCTTCCCTCGGGCGGAAGCTGGTGCTAGAGAATCGATACACTCCCCGTCATGTTCGTAGGACTCTTCAAAGACATAGCCAGGCCGCACGCCGTGGATTTGATCATGCTGCTGAAGCGTTCCAATGGCATGTCCGTCAACGAGCTCGCCGCCGCGTTGCGGATGAGTTACATGGGGGTGAAGCAGCATTGCGTGTATTTGGAGAAGAAGGGCTACGTGGATACGTGGCGAAGGCCCAAGGAGGGAGGCGGCAGACCTGAAAAAATGTACCGCTTGACCGTAAAATTGGACGGATTCTTTCCAAGTGCGTCTCGCGATTTGCTTTTGGACGTATTAGCAGGCGCAGAAATGACCTTCGGCACAGGCGCGGCCGAACGGCTGCTGTTGCACCATTTTGAGCTGATTACCGGCCGCTATGCGGAGAAGATCAAGGGCCGCACCATGCTGGAGCGCGCCCAGTCCTTCTCCAAGCTGCGCGCGGCAGAGGGCTCCGTCTCCATCTGCGAATTCGATCCACACGAGGGGCTGCGCATCGTTGAATACCACAGCCAGATGGCGGTGCTGGGCAAATTGCACATCTGCGCCTGCGATTTGGAGGCCAAGATGGTGGGCCGCCTGCTGCAATGCATTTGCGAGCGGCGGGATACGAGCTTCGACCGCGTGACGCGAATTGAGTTTCGGCTGAAAGTCTGAGGGTTTCGCCGAGCGTTTCCTGGCAGGTATTGCAAGACCCCGGGGCGATGCTGCGCGCGGATCTCGCAGTTCAGCCGGGTGGTGCGCATTGCATTGTTTTCATCCGCTGACGGCACGCGGCCGGTGATGCATTCGCCCGCGTGGCCTTGCAGGTATTAAGAGCCGATTGGGGGGGTAACTAACTTGGGAACACTCGCCGCTTGAATCCGGCCCAATCCTGCCCTTCTTGATCTGTCTATGACCTTTGGTACGCGCGATTCGAAACACAGCATTGAACAAGGACTGGTTTTTGCCCCCAAGTTTGATGAACATGGCTTGATCCCTGTGGTGGCGATGGACGCGCATTCCAACGAGCCGCTGATGCTGGCCTACATGAACGAGGCTTCCTTGAAGATGACCTTGGAACTTGGCGAGGCCGTGTACTGGAGCCGCAGCCGCAAGGAGCTCTGGCACAAGGGCAAGACCAGCGGCCAAATCCAGCGCGTGGTGGAACTGCGCACCGATTGCGACCAGGACGCCATAATCATGAAGGTGGATCAACTGGGCGGCGGCTGCTGCCACACCGGCGAAAACGAGTGCTTCTACCGGACCATTGCTTTCGGCAAGGACCTGCCTGCGGACGAGGAGCCGGTGGCTTTGGTGCATCGCTAGGAGGTTGCCTTTTACCCGTAAACAACGAAAAACGCGGACAGCCTCTCGGCCGTCCGCGTTTCCTGGTTTTGGGGTGGGTAACTTGTCCTACACCATCCTAGCGCTTAGTAGCGGTAGTGGTCGGTCTTGTAGGGGCCTTCGACGGGCACGCCGATGTAGTCGGCCTGCTCCTTGCTGAGCACCGTGAGCTTCACGCCGATCTTCTCGAGGTGGAGGCGGGCGACTTCTTCGTCCAGCTTCTTGGGCAGCACGGTCACGCCGATGGGGCGGGAGTCCTTGGTTTCCCAAAGCTCGATCTGCGCCAGCGTCTGGTTGGTGAAGCTGTTGCTCATCACGAAGCTCGGATGGCCGGTGGCGCAGCCGAGGTTCACAAGACGGCCTTCAGCCAGCATGTAGATGCAGTTGCCAGCAGGGAAGGTGTACTTGTCCACCTGGGGCTTGATGTTGAGCTTCTTGATGCCGGCAAGCTTCTCCAGCTTGTCCACCTGGATCTCGTTGTCGAAATGGCCGATGTTGCACACGATGGCCTGGTCTTTCATCTTGACCATGTGTTCCACGGTGATGATGTCCTTGTTGCCGGTGGTGGTGACGTAGATGTCGCCGGTGCCGAGGGTGTCCTCGATGGGCATCACGCGGTAGCCTTCCATGGCGGCCTGGAGGGCGCACACAGGGTCGATTTCGGTGACGATAACCTGGGCCCCCATGCCGCGCAGAGCAGCGGCGCAGCCCTTGCCCACATCGCCGTAACCGCACACGACGCCGACCTTGCCAGCGATCATGACATCCGTGGCGCGCTTGATGCCGTCCAGCAGCGATTCGCGGCAGCCGTACAGGTTGTCGAACTTCGACTTGGTGACGCTGTCGTTGACGTTGATGGCGGGGAACAGCAGCTTGCCTGCGTTGGCCATTTCATAGAGGCGATGCACGCCGGTGGTGGTCTCTTCGGAGACGCCCTTGAGGTCCTTCGCGATGGTGTGGAAGATGCCGGGCTGATCCTTGGCGATCTGCTTGAGCAGGTCCTTGATCACCTTCACTTCATGGTTGTCGGAAGGGGTCTCAACCCACTTGTCGCCGTTTTCCATTTCATAACCCTTGTGGATCAGGAGGGTGACGTCGCCGCCGTCGTCAACGATGAGCTCTGGGCCCTTGTCGCCGGGGAAGATGATGGCCTTCCAGGTACACCACCAATATTCTTCCAGGGTCTCGCCCTTCCAGGCAAACACAGGTGTGCCAGAGGCCGCGATGGCGGAGGCAGCATGATCCTGGGTGGAGAAGATGTTGCAGGAAGCCCAGCGCACATCAGCGCCGAGTTCCTTCAGCGTTT
>JAQGPI010000180.1 GCA_028293175.1 Verrucomicrobiaceae bacterium
AAACGCGGTGAAGGCCGCTGCCCTGCCAGCGGGTGAGCGACTTGGCGCGCTGCCAGAGGGTGACCATGCCACGTGTATGGACGAGCACGGCGCGACCATCAGGACTCCAAAGCGCATCCAGGGCGCGATTGCCGTCATCTGGCAGCGGCATACGCTCGGCCGGACTGGTCTGGGTGAGCATGGCTTTAGCGGCATTTTCATTTGGGACGCTGCCCATGTTGAACACATGCGATACTTCACCATCCACGCAGGAGGCAGCGGTGGAATCCGCGCTCCAGGCCAGCTTGGGCTGCAGCGAAGAGATCTTCCATTGATGAAGGCGGGAAGGGGCGAGCCGTTCAATCACTCGCTGCCTGAGATGAATGGATTGGTCTTCGGAGGCATCGCCGGTGGTGAATTGGGATGCCTCAACCAGCAGCGGCATGGCGCGCAGCATAGTGCCAGGGCTGTCCATGAGATGGGCGGCAAAGTCGCGCAGCACTACCGCGCGGCGGGCTTCGCTGTGGTGCATTGCCTCCGAGGTGCGGCTTTGCTCGGTGGAGAGGAGCACGTTCCAGACCGCAGAGAACAAGATCAGGAACAAGATCGAAACCACCGCCATGGAGTAAAGCACGGCGCGGCTCTGGTGGCGTTGCGCCCAGCGCCAGAAGCGTTCATACAGCGGCGGGTGGCGGGCGGTGACAGGCTCATCGGCCAGCCAGCGGGCAAGGTCCTCCGCCAGGGCCTCGGCGGTGGGATAGCGTTTCGCCGGGTCTTTATTCATGGCCCGGAGGCAGACGGCCTCGAGATCGTAGCCGATGCCTTTGACAAGACTGGATGGAGTGGGGGCCTCATCTTCCGTGATGCTCTTGAGCAAGGCCAGGGGCGCATCGTTTTCAAACGGTGTGCGGCCGGTGAGACATTCGAAAAGAATGACGCCCAGTGCATAGACGTCGCTACTGGTGGTATGTCCGGCCTGACCGCTGATGACCTCCGGTGCCAAGTAAGCGGGCGTGCCCAGCAGGGAGCCGCTTTTGGTGACGGAGTCAGCGCTGGTAAAGCGTGCGAGGCCAAAGTCACTGACCAGGGCGTGATCCTCTGAATCGAAAAGGATGTTGGCCGGCTTGAGGTCGCGATGCAGCACGCCACGCGTGTGAGCATGATGCACGGCCTGGGCAATATCGCGCACCAGCTTTGCCGCCATGCGTGGCAGGATACATTTGTTCTCGCGAATGCGGGCGGCGAGCGTGCCGTGCTCAGCGAGGGTCATGGTGAAATAGAGCTGGCCATCTGCTTCGCCCGTTTCATGCACCATGATCAGATGCGGATGGCGCAGGTTGGCCACCGTTTCCGCTTCCAGCCGGAAGCGGCGAAGTTCTTCATCACTAGCCAGCACGCCACTGTGGATGAGTTTTAGCGCTACCTCACGGCCTAGCAGGCGGTCGCGCGCACGGCAGACCACGCCCATGCCGCCACGGCCGATCACGCGCAGGACATCGTAATCGGCAACGCGGGTGAGGATGGTTTCGTCGGAGACTGGCAGGCTCTCGCCGTCTTCATCCCATTCGCCCAGCAAGGTCTCTGCGAGGCACTCCGGGCACACGCCCGCGCACAGGCCGCTAGAGGTGGGCTTGCCGCACTGAGGGCAGATGACGGTGATGGTGGGTGGCATGAGAATAGGCTCCCAAAGGTCCACGCATCGCGGTGATCGCGCAATGGATTGAATGCACTGGCGTCTCCCGAGCCTCTGGCTCGAAGAAGCAAGGCCACTACGAAGCAATGCAGCCTAGCAGATAGCGCAGCTCGTCCTGCACATCGGCATCGCGTTCGACCAGTTCGCGAAGCTCTTCGCGCACGATCTCGCTGAAGCGTTTGCGCAGGCGGAAGACGGCAGACTTGATGGCCTGCACGGAGAGCCCCAGCTTGCTGGCGGCTTCTTCTAAAGGCAGGTCGCCGCGCGCGCCGGAGACGAAAGGCTGCAGCACATCGAAGCGTTTCGAGGCGGCCTCCCCCTCATGCTCGGCCCGCAGCTTTTGCAAGGCGCGATCAAGAAGGGTGAGCGCCCATAGGCGGTCGAAATGTTCTTCTGGAGTTCCCGTGGTATCGGTGAGCTCACGGGCATAGCGCGCTTCGGCTTCGTCAGCATCCACATCGAGCGGGAGCAGGCGTGTGCCGCCACCGCGCTTCTGACGCTGATCATGGCGATGCTGGCGGGCAACGAAGTTGTGCAGGCAGCTTAGCAGGAAGGTGCGAAACTGGCCGCGATCTGGATCGGCCTTTTCAAAAGTGCTCTCTTCCAGCACCTCCTCGAAGAAGCCCTGCACCAGGTCCTCGGCAGCATGGGGGTCATGACCGCGACCGCGCAGGTAGCCAAAAAGCGGCAGCCAGTAGGCGCGGCAGAGCTCGCCCAGGGCATCCTCGCTGCGGGAGTCTCCGGCCTTTTGAGCATGCAATACCAGGCTCCAGCGAGTGGGAGCGAAGTTTTTGGGCTGCGTAGAGGTAGCAGGACGCTGGGGTTTTATAGACATCAATGAGCGGCGGCGAAACTAAGCCGGGGTGGCGAGCAAATCCAGTAGTAAAACCCATGGCCGTAGCCCTCCTCTCATCGGTGGCAGTCGCCGGTCCACCATGCAGTTACGCGCTTTGACGTGCGCTCGGCTGAAGAATTCACTGGGAAAAGACAAAACGCGCGGAGGCAGCCCAATACCTCCGCACGTTTTTGCTCTTTCCGTTCTGTCGTTGATCTCTTCAGTGTGGTGAAGCGGCGGCTGATGAGGGACTTAAAATTCCTGCCTTCATCAACTGCCTTCAAAGAGGTGTAGGAACATTGAGAGACGAAGGTTTCGTACTTTCTCATTTTTTTATTCGCCGCGAATATATCGGCGGCAGGCCAGTCCCATAGCTGTGACGTTCCAGATATTCTGCTGCTGGCATCCTTTTCGCTGGAGGACAACTTCGCTGCGCACGTATCCCACACTTGCCTACGCTGGCAGGTGCGGACATGATGAGCTCTGCCTGCCGGA
>JAQGPI010000674.1 GCA_028293175.1 Verrucomicrobiaceae bacterium
GGATGAAGACGGCCATGCCAGGTACGATGGAGAGCAAGCTGAGGTAAATGGCCAGATCGTAATCGGGGGCGGCGTAAAGGGCGCCGGAGACCTGGGAGTTGCTGTGGGCGAGCCACCAGAAGAGGAACTTGTCGATCCAGATGCCAAGATTGTAGAAGAGCCCGCAGAGCATGAGGTCGGGGAACTTCCAGATGGATTTGAGGAAGGCGAAAATGGAGCCGGTGCCTTTTCCAATTTCGCGCCGCACGTTCCAGGTGAGCAAAGCGAAGAGCACGAGATGGCCGATCACCAGCCCCGCAATAGCGCCGGTGATCTGATAGAGCCGGGCTAGATGCCAGGCGCAGGCCACGCTGACGCCATAGCCGACGAAGAAGGCGAAGACGATGCGGCCGTATTCCCGCAGGACACTGAGATACACACTGGCAACGAAGATGCAGGAGACGTAGACGAGCAACACGGCGGAACAGACCTGAAAAATCCAGTCAGGACCGGGCACGAAGCCGATGAAGAAGATACTGCCAACTATGGCGGAAAGCAGGGCGGTGACGACGATGCCGCCGCGGAAACTGGGGAAGACCCGCTCCGGTGTTTTCAGCGAATATTGGTCCGCAGTGTAGCGACTGAGCAGGATTTGGAAAGGCCCCGTGAGAACGAGCGCGAAGGCGTAGACGTGGGTGACGGAGGCGGTAAAAAGGCGGATGTGGGAGGTGGTTTCGTCCCCGGGTAGGCGGATGTGCAACAGCCAGTTGAGCAGCATCAGCGAGGTGATGGAGATCATCCAGGGGCCGGCGCTGATGACGGCGGCGCTGACATAAGCCCCCGTCTGCGCCGCGTAGGTGCTGGACTGTGAGAGTCGGCGAAGCTGGAATCCTATACCGGCCATGAGTGGATGAATGAAGGGTGGTTGCTCACGGGCTTATGAGAGATGGGCGGAGTACAACTGGTGATAGGCCGCTTTGATGGTGTTCTCGTGATAGAGATGCTGCACGCGTTTAAGGCCAGCCTCGGTCATCGAATCGGCGAGCTGCGGATCGGAAAGCAAAGCGATCACATGGCGCGCAAGCTGGTCGCTATTACCGATATCGGCGATGAGCCCTGCTCGGCCATAGGGGGGGGATTCATCGGGGCGGCCCATAAGGAGTTCGGAGCAGGCCCCGACATCCGTAGAAACGACGGGTACGCCTGCGGCGAGGCTTTCGATGATGACAAAGGGGAGGCCTTCGCTGATGCTGGTAAGCATCATCACGTCGATGATGGGCCGGAATTCATCGCGATCAATGGGCCCCAGAAAGGTGACCGCTGCTCCTATGTCGAGCTGTTGCACAAGCTCCATGCATTCATCGTGATAACCGGCCTCTTCTCCCGTGGGGCCTGCGATGAGGAAGGTGGTATCCGGAAGCTCATCGCAGACTTTACGGGCCGTGCGCAGCAGTGTTTTAACATCCTTGATGCTGACAACGCGACCAAGGAAGCCGACGATTTTGCTATGCGGATTCTGGCGACGACGTTCGGCGCGCTGGTCCTTGGCCCTGAGAAATTCCTCGGTGCGGATGCCGTTGGGGATGATGGCGATTTTAGCCGGGTCGGCACCGAAGTGTTCCTGGGCCCGGGCATTGTTACCGAATAGCGAGACGATGCCGCTGCTCTGGGTGTAGCAAAGGCGACCGGCGAGATCGAAGAAGCCGATCCACAGGCGGCGCAGGCTGCCGAGCGGCTCGTTGAGATTGGGTCGGCGCACAGGCTGATCGGGAATCCAGGGCGAGCGGCAGATGTCGGCGATGCGTTCGCGCAGATAGATGCCGTGCTCCGTGAGCAGCAGGGGGCGGTTGTGGCGCGCGCTGACTAGCACGGCGGCGATGCCTGCGTAGCCAGTGCAGGCCGTATGATACACTTTAGCAACGGGCATGCGCTCCATGGCACGCGCGAGCTTCCAGAGGGGCTGGATGAGGAAGCGCACGGTCCAGAAGAAGTTCAGGAAGCTTTCGTTGCTGGCATAGCGGGCATAGAGTTCCTGCACGACATTCCAGGTCTCGGGGCTGTTCCAAAAGGTATCGAAATCAAGCTTCTGGTGGTCAGTGACGTGGCCGATGATGGAGGCGATGAGATCCAGATCGGAGCGGTCACCAATGGGCGAACGCAGGCCGAGTTTTCTCACGGCTTCATAGAAGGGTTTCCACTGGTCGCGCCTGCCGCCAGGAAGGGAGGTGCGCTCCTGTTCGTGGTCGAAGAGATAGACTTCCTCCAGTACCGTGACATTGGGCGGAAGCTGGTACTTGGGCTTGTCCGCAGGATTTTTCTGCGCGCCGAGGAAGAACAGGGCGAACTTTCGCTCCGGAAACATGGTAAGGAGCTGGTGCACCCAAGTAGAGACGCCACCATAGACATAGGGATAGGTGCCTTCCAAGATCAGGCAGATATCCGCTGGTGCTGGTGATGTGTGCTTGGTGGCCATGGAGGATCAGGCGAGAGACTTGAGATGGCGGGCACTCGCGATGCGGGCAGTGAGCTCCGGGGCCGGAAGGCTGGGGCCGGACAGAACGGCGAGTGCGGCGTCGGCTTCCTCGAGCATTCCAGCTTCGAGGAAGACCTCGGCGGCATTGACGAGCAGCAAAGGGCTGGGATCGGCGGTTGCCTGCAATCGGTGGGCAGCAAGGGAGACGAGGTGCTTGAGAAAGCCCGGGCGCTCCGTGGCGCTGCAAAGGGAAGGATGGGCGAGGCGCAATCCGGTTTCTAGCATCCAAGCGGCAGACCGCACATCTGAAGGCGTCTGCTTTTGCAAGCGATGGAACTGGCCGGCGAGGTCTTCCCTGCCTTGCTGAAGAATGCCCTGTGCATAGAGTTGAAGCGCGGGGTCGTTGCCTTTGATAAAGCGGGAGAGGAGGGGTGCGCTCAGCTCCACCGGCAGGTGGCGGAGGCCGAGGATGAAGCCTTCCATATCGCTGCCAGACATGGAACGGCTGAGATGGACGAGCGGCTTGGTGATCGGCGGTACGACTGGAGCGAGAGGGGCGCTTTCGAGGGGGTTACCGAGGAGGATGCCGGAGGCCTGGCGCTTGCGTGAGGGCACCAGAACGATGAGCCAAGTGCCAAGAACAGGCAGCAAGGCGAGGATCGCTAGGGTCAAAAGCGGAGCGGTGGGCGGCATGGATGACATGAGATGAAGTGCGGCCAACCAATCAGGGGAGCATCACATGAGTCCAGAAGTCGTTGAGCGTGACGGGCCCTACGACGAGGTAGTGGGAGAGGCGCACCTCAGGACCCGCTCTGGAGAGGGCTTGGCCCAAGGTACGGGCTTCGGGTTCACCGCCAAAGGGCAGCAGGACCATCAGTGGGCCGTCGTTGGACAATCGGGTGCAGAGAGCTGTGGGCGGCACGGCTTGCAGGAGAAGGCGCGTGGACTTGCTGGTGGCCGCGTCACTCTCGTGAACGAAACTGGCCCGGACGATGACGGAAGGCAGATGATGGGTTCGCTCGGCGGTCAGGGCTCGATCGACCTGGGAGAGGAACTCGTCCTGGGTCAGCAGCTTTAGCTCCCCACCGGGCTGGTGGAAGTCACTGCGGAAACGGCTGAGAGAGAAAACCCAACTCATGATGAGCTGAATTTTGGCAAGGTTTGCCCAGTCATAGGCCTGCAGGGGCATGTCTTTGACTAGCAAAACGCCGGAGCCACCGCCATCAGCCCAGGGGATGGCCGCGAGGAAAGGCTGCGCGGCGGTGGTTTGGAGGGGGTCGGGAACGGAAGCGATGATCTGGTCTTGAATGGACTGGAGAGCCAGCGGGGTCTCTTCTAGGCGCAGGGTTTCAGCCAGGGGCTTCGTGGGGTGTATGGCGGCGAGGCGGGTGAGATTTTCGCCATCGGTCTTGTAGAGGGCGGCGGAGAAAACCCGGGTATGCTGGTGCAGCATCCCCAGCAGGCGGTCCATCAACTGGGTAGGCGGATCGGTGATGATCTTCCGCAGGTCTTCATCGAGCGAAGCGAGGGGAGCATTGAGCAGCGCCAGATGAAGCTGCAATTCCTGTCTTGTTTCCCGCGCCAGCTCTAGCTCGGCACTCA
>JAQGPI010000206.1 GCA_028293175.1 Verrucomicrobiaceae bacterium
TAACGCGGCCCCGGGGGAAAAGTTGCGAGTCCATCGCAAGGTTGCAGTTGGCGCGAACCGTGCTCCTTTGAATTTCTCGCCCGCCCCTTCTTGGCCGGGCGAACCAGTCCTACGATCCCACTACCATGCCAGTCGCCACCCCCGCACAATACCGTGCCATGCTCGATGCCGCCCAGAAAGGCGGCTATGCCTACCCTGCGATCAACGTCACCTCCCTGCCCACCATCAATGGCGCGCTGAAGGCCTTCGCGGAAAGCAAGTCCGATGGCATCATTCAGGTGAGCACCGGCGGCGGCGAGTTTGCCTCAGGCACCTCCGTGAAGGACATGGCCCTGGGTGCCATCGTGCTGGCCGAGGCCGTTCACCGTCTGGCTGAGCGTTACAACATCCTGGTGGCGCTGCACACCGATCATTGCCAGCCGAAGAAGGTTGATACCTTCCTCAAGCCTCTCATCGCCGCCACCGCTGCACGCCGTGCCGCAGGCCTGGGTAACCTTTTCAACAGCCACATGCTGGATGCTTCCGAGCTGCCGCTGGACGAAAACCTGCGCCTCTCCAAGGAGCTAATTATTGAGTGCGCCAAGCACGAGATCATCCTAGAAGTAGAAGCTGGCGTCGTCGGCGGTGAAGAAGACGGCCACGACACCAGCGGTGTCGCCGCTGACAAGCTTTACACCACTCCGGAAGACATGCTGGAAGTGTACGAAACGCTCCAGCCCCTGGGTCGCTTCATGTTCGCCGCCACCTTCGGCAACGTGCATGGTGCTTACAAGCCCGGCGCGGTGAAGCTGAAGCCCACCATCTTGCGCGATGGCCAGAAAGCAGTGACCGACAAGCATGGTGCGGCAGCCGAGATGGACCTCGTCTTCCATGGCGGCAGCGGAACCCCGCTGGAAGAAATCCGTGAGACGCTGGGATACGGTGTGATCAAGATGAACATCGACACCGACACGCAGTACGCCTTTAGCCGCCCCATCGTGGACCACGTGCTGAAGAACTACGACGGCATGCTCAAGATCGACGGCGAAATGGGCGACAAGAAGATCTACGATCCGCGCAACTACCTCAAGAAGGCCGAGAATGGCCTCTGCGCCCGCCTCAAGGAAGCCTGCGATGACCTCTTGAGCACCGGGAATACCTTGTTCGGCAAGGTGTAAGCCCTTGGCTGTCAACCCATCGCCAGACCCTGGCGATGGTTTTTTTTTCTGCCTTCCAGGGGGAGGGGTTAGACCCCATGGTGATTGGCTCAGGAGGAGCGAGTGTCACTGCGAAACAGGAACAACAGCCACAGGGCTTCTCCCCAATCCCATGAAACCATTCCAAACTTCCCTCTTCCGCATTCTTGGCGCAGCCGCCATTGCCACCGTTATGGCTCTGCCTCAGGCATCTTATGCCAAAGACAAGGATCACGACGACCACGGTCACGGCCACGGCAAATCGAAGCACAGCAAGGGCCATCACGACGATCATGATCACGATCACGACCGTGTGGTGTATTCATCGCGCCCGCGCTCAACGTTCACGTTGTCCCTTGGCGATGGCTACCGTGGCCGGGGCTATTACTACGGCCCCGCCAATTCGAGTTACTACTATGAGCGGCCGGAGGTGACCTACTACGCCACGCGTGAGGCCGCTCCCCGTGAGTATTATAGCCGTGACGAAGGCCGTGGCATGTCCACCAGCGCCTCGGTTCAGGCCGCACTCGCCCGCCGCGGCTACTACGGTGGCCCAGTTGACGGAGCCATCGGCCCGCAGTCCCGCCGCTCCATTGCCCGCTATCAGGCAGAGCACGGCATGCGCCCTAGCGGAGAAATCACTTCTCAATTGCTACAGTCGCTGGGACTTTAAGTCCGAGTGTCAGCGCCTGATATCGCAAAACCCATCGCCAGTACTCCTGGCGATGGGTTTTGTTTATTATCGCACTGTATCCCGTTTCACAGTGCGGTAGATGGCATTATTGTGCGTCAATCGTTCTTGAGAGGCAATGTATGACCTCTTGCGTTACTTACTTGTAATGCTTCTGGCGTCTGGGGCACTCATCAAGACATCTTGCCTAATTAGAGCCGTTGGGCCAGTGTTCGCGAATGGCCCTTCCGCCTGACAGCTCACGCACCCGATTCCTGCGCTCCATCGCGGCGGACAACCAATTCTATGCCCTGCTGGATTTCCTGCCGGGGGTGACGTTTTTCGCCAAGGACCTGGATTACCGTTTCGTCTGCGCGAACAAGGAGTTCTATGACCGGTTCGGCTTCTCCTCTGAAGCGGAGATCATTGGCAAAAACGACTTCGATTTGTTTCCACCCCGTCTGGCTGAAAACTTCCGCCGGGACGACGAGGAGATCATCACCACGGGCAAGTCCAAGATCAACATTGTGGAGCTGTTCTTCAATCAGCAGGGGATTCCCGACTGGTTCATCACCAACAAGCTGCCTGCTTATGATGAGGAACGCCGCATCATCGGCGTCATGGGCAGTACGCAGAGCTACGAGGGGAAGAAGCAGATCCTGCAGCCCTACCTCCAAATCGACCGGGCGGTGGGCTATATCCGCGAGCACTTCCGCCAGCGCATTAGTGTGGAGGATCTGGCTTCGCTAGTGCATCTTTCGCCCCGCCAGTTGCATCGAAAATTCGTCGAGACCTTCGGCAGCAGTCCCCAGGCCTTCATCATGAAGCTGCGCATCCAGGCCGCCTGCGAAGCCTTGCAGCAGGAGGGCAGCACCATCAGCGAAGTGGCGCGCGAGCTGGGCTTCTGCGATCAAAGCTCCTTCACCCAGCATTTTCAAAAGCACGTGGGCCTCACGCCCTTGAAGTACCTGCGGCAATTCAGGCTGGTAAGGGCGGTGTAGAGGGAAGGTTTAACCGCAAAGAACGAATAAATCGCATAGGTGCCTGGGTGATTTGCGTTGCGCTGCGGTCTTTGAAGCTTGCAACTAAACGTGCTCGTTGTTCGAGAAAGCAGCTTTACCACCTGAGCCCACCTATGCGATTTCGCTTCGCGGCTTCGCAGCTGCGTTCTTTGCGGTTAAATCTCCACTCCTTTAACCCACGACCTTCGCCGCAATCTCGTCCCACAACGCGTCAATGTCCTTCGCCTTGCGCGACGGTTTGCCCGCTTTGCTGAACCAGTAATCGGCGTTCCATTGATCGCCTTCAATGAGGTGCAGCAGGGCGTGAAGCCAGGAGCCCATCGGCGTGTGGATGTCCTGGGCAATGTTGTGCGCCGCCTCCCATTCGCCTTTTTTGGTGTGCCAGAGGGCGAGTGCTTCGCGGGACAGGCCACCAGGAGGAGGGGTGTCGTCCGATTGAGCAGAAGCAAGGAGTTCGGCGGCGGTCATGAATGCGGAAAGTTGAGGGTTGATGGCTGATAGTTGATGGACTGAGAGGGTACCAGTCGGGGGAGCTGAAGTTGAGGCGGTTTTTCCATCAACTATCAACCATCAGCTATCAACTTCCCCTCAGTCTTCCGGCAGCGGCTTGCCCTTGGTCTCCGGGGCGAACAGCAGCACGACCAAGCCCATGAGGAAGATCGCGCACATGGTCATGGCGGCATATCGCGGGGGCAGTGATTCATCGACCGCCTTGTACTTGCCAAAGACATCCCTGGTGAGGGCGGCGGAGAAGAAGCTGCCAGCAGCAGCGGCGAAGCGGCCCAGGTTGTAGCAGAAACTGGTGCCGGTGCTGCGCAACTTGCTGGGAAAGAGTTCCGGCAGGTAAATGGCAAAGCCAGCGAACACGCTGAGCTGGGCCGCGCCCATAAGGAACATCATCCAGCGGGCGGCAATGGGATCACTGATTTTCCAATAGACCAGGAAGGTGGTGACAAGGGCGGCAGAGAAGCCAAGGAAGAAGGCCAGTTTGCGGCCTCTCTTGGCAACCCAGGTGAAGATGCTCATGCCAAAGGCGGCACCCAGCATGTTCCACAGGTACACGGTGGCGATGTCTTTGTTCACCGCTCCGGCAATGGCGTCCGCCGCCATGCCTGTCTTTTCGTAGTGCTGCTTGAAGACGATCTTCTGCAAGTCCACCGCGTACTCGCCGATGGCCCACAGGCCGATGACGCCGGTGCTGGCAATGATGGCACCAATGATAAGATTCCGGCGCCAGCGTGCGTTCCCGATCAAGCTAGCGTAGGGGGCTAAGATGCCACCCTTGGGGAGCTGGCCCTGATCCTTCAGGCGCTGCCAAGAGGCGGGCTCCTTCAAGTGGCCACGAGTGAAGACGATCATGCAGGCAGGCAGCGCGCCGATGAGAAACATCCAGCGCCAGCCGGAACCTGCGACAATCGTGTGATTGGCTTCCAGGGAGTCGATGCCCATCTTGGCGAAACCGGCGCTGATGTTGCCGATGGTGGAAAGGATTTGCAGCATGCCCAGGGATTGAGCGCGAGCGCCATCCGGCACCGTTTCCGCAATGAGCGCCACAGCCAAGCCAAAGACCCCGCCCACGCCCACGCCGGTAAGGAAGCGGAACAGCGTGAAGTCCCATTGTGTGCGACTGAAATAGCTCAGGCCGGTGAAGGCGGAGTAGATCAGAATCGTGAGGGTGAGCATGCGGGCGCGGCCATACTTGTCACCCAGCGCGCCGAAGATCATGCCGCCCACGCCCCAGCCAATGAGGAAGCAGGCGGTGACGACTTTGCCGTAGGCCTGAAGATCCGGGCTGGACGACGGCAGCTTCATCAGTTCCACCAGTGCAGGCACGCGGGCCAGGGAGAACAGGCGCTGGTCCAGGCAATCGAAGAACCAGGCAGCCGAAGCGACGAGCAGGACGAACCAGTGGTAGCTGTTGAGCTGCTTGTACCAGGGCGCGTTGGGATCGGCAGGAAGGGAGGCAGTGGGCATGGGCGCGGATGTTGAACGGGAAGGGTGGGGGAGGCAACGTAAATATGGGCGCCCACCGGCACGACCGGTGATGCGTGCGAGAGACAACGAACGGAGTTCGAGCGGGGTTTGTGTCAGCGAAGCGGAAAAGAGTGGGGGATGGTCTCTGGATCTGCGTTGGTCCGTCCCACCCTCACCTCTTATCCTTTCGCTTCGCGGCTTCGCAGCCCCCGGGAGAGGACGACTGCTCTTGCGCTTATCAATACCTTCAATTTTTAATGGGCCCAGTGTAAACTCCCTCTCCCGGCGGGAGAGGGTTGGGGTGAGGGGCGGAGCAGACCAACGCAGACTAGGCGATGAAATAGCCACCGCCCCAAACCCAACGGATAGGGGAAATCCGTGGGTGGACAAGCTGCGGGGCCTCATGTACAACGCCGGCCTCATGAAAAAGGCTATCTGCACACTGCTGGCACTTTCCAGTCTCCTCGCGGCTCCCGCGCTGAAGGCTGAGGACGGTTGGGTTTCCCTGTTCAACGGCAAAGATCTCACCGGCTGGAAGTCCAACTGGGACACGGATGAAAAGAACGCCAGCAAGGCGGAAGTCTTCACCGTCGAGAACGGCGAAATCAAGGTGGGCAGCGGCCGCGCGCACCTGTTTTACGTCGGCGACGTGAACGGCGCCAAGTTCAAGAACTTCGAATTCAAGGCCAAAGTGAAGACCACTCCAGGCTCGAACTCCGGCATCTACTTCCACACCGCCTGGGAGCCGAACAACTGGCCTTCCAAGGGCTTCGAGTGCCAGGTGAACACCACGCACACGGACATCAAGAAGACCGGCGGCCTGTACGCGGTGAAGGATGTGCTCAACGTGGCCCCGAGCGTGGACAACGAGTGGTTCGATTACGACATCAAGGTGGAAGGCAAGCATGTCGTGATCTCGATCAACGGCAAGGTCACCTCCGACTGGACTCAGCCTGATGACTGGGATCCTTCCAAGTCGCTCAAGGGCATGCCGGGCCGCAAGCTGGGCGAAGGCACCTTCGCCATCCAAGGCCATGACCCGAAGAGCGTGACGTATTACAAGGACATCGCCGTGAAGGTGCTTCCATAAGACGAAAGACTTCAAGACAGAAGACACCAGATTCTGAAATGCCCGGCCAGTGATGGCCGGGCATTTTGTGTTTCTCCTGGGAGCGGGAGTTTCATCCGCCTCAGGTCTTCCTCGAAAAGGAGGATGAATGAAAAGCATTGGGCCTCGACTTAGGAAAAGGCGAAATGGAACTCCGCGCTCCCTGGGGATGAATGTCAGGGCTCATCCCAGCCTTCCTAAACCGCGTTTCCAGGAGCTTGCCTAACAGATTGGTCCAACTTTTCGATTGCCGTGCCAGATCCTAATGCGTTAGCCTGACAATCTCAAATAAGGAGCATTTCTATGACAACCAGTCGATTATTGTCAATTTTTCAGACGTTTTTGATCTTGGCTCTGTTCACCACTCTGGGATTCGGCGCGGATGAGCCGACCTACAAATCTCCTACCGCCATCAGGGCCCAAGCACGTAACCGGGAGAGTTCCGCAACTGCCTCGAAGCGCTTCATTGACGAGCTTGAGCGCACCCTCATATACGCAGTGAAGGCTGGCGCTTTGGAAGAGGCAAACCAAATCAACGAAGCGAAAAAGCAGGCTGCCGCTGGCTCGGCTGTTGCCGTGGATTTCAAGCGCGCAAACCTCGTTGCAGCTAGGAATCAGTATCGCGATAGTCTTGCCTCGGCTAAGGGCCAGTATTTCCGTGATCTTGAGTCGGCACTACAGGAAACTGCCAAAGCTGGCGACCTTCAGGAAGCTAACACCATTGATGCCGTGCGCAAAGCCTTGGAAAGTGAAGTGGCCGACGGAAAAGTCACCGGCAAGATTGAAAACGGGCTCAGACTGACCATCGGCGATAAGCACTCCCTGGGGGAAAATAAACCTATCACCCTGCCGTCCAACAAGACTGCCGTCACCCTGGATGGCGTGCTACTGCTGACCGGTAAAGTTCGCAGCGTGAAACTGCGTTCTGCCAAGGCCAGCGGCAGCGAGCGCCTAAGATTTACGGTGGACGGGAAGCTATGCGAATTCCAAATGGAAGGCAGCCACCGCTACGTTGTCGTCACTCCGCTGCCGGGTTCAGACAAAACTTCGCCTGCACTTGGGCGACTCTATTGCTGCCAACGAGTGGGTGTTCGGCCCTTTGGAATGGGCCATCAACGACGGTCGCTGGCGCGAGATTTCGAAGCGCAGCTTGATCGCGGTTGAGTGAGGAGGAACCAGATCAGGGAAACTGGCAAACTGGGTTAGTGCCATTTACCGCAACCCCTTTTCCCATTCCCGCCAGAGGGCTGGGTTTCGGGGAATTGGTAATGGAATGAATCCTTGGCTTACGCCGACGGGACGGCAGCACTACCGGCCAAATTCACCCCTTCACCACTCCACTGCTGCGGAACTGAATGGCGGCGATTTTCTCGGCCATGTCGTGGCTGGCATTGAAGACGAGTTCGGCGGCGGCGGCGCGGGAGATGCGGGCGCGCAGAGTGCGGACCTCCCCCAGGTTTTGGCCGTCGATGTAGGCTTGGATGGGACGGCGCTCGGGGTCGAGGCAGGTGATCTCCACCTGCATGTCGGTGGAAAGCAGGGCGCTTTTCCAGTCCACCGGCTCCATCACGTTGGAGCCCACCAGCAGCCAAGCAGGAGTATCCGCCAGCAGCGGCGAGGCACCCATGGCCCGGGCGTAGGCCGTAGACCCGGCGGCGGTGGCGACCAGCGCGCCATCGGCCACAAGCTTGGTCAGGCGAGGCACGCCATTGACGCTTACTGCCAACCAAGCGGACTGGCTCGTTATGCGCTCGACCCACGCATCGTTGAATCCATAGGAAATGCGCACTTTGCCATCCAGATCCTCGGTCTCCACATAGAGCATGGGAAGCTGGCGGAAGATGACATCAGGTGGCGGCAGTTCGGCCGCAAACACGGCCTCCGCGCCATTCATGAGGAAGCCGAGGTGCCCTGCGTTGACGCCGAAAAACGGCAGCCTTTCGCGCCAGTGCTCACGGATACAGCGCAGCATGGAGCCATCGCCGCCGAGCACGGTGATGAACTCAGCATTGCCATTTTCGACCGGTGCAAAATGGGTGGCGTAGGCCGCTACCTTTGGGTTGTCCATGTCCGCCTGAAGCCGGTAGCTGCGGCCCGTGAGGCTGCCACGCGCCCAGGAGCCAGGATTCGGAGCGCGGTAAAGGCCGTAGCGCTGAATGTAGGCGAGCGGGCGCGCGCACACGAGGTGATCCACGTTCTCGCCGTGGGCGAGGCGTTCACGAATCTCGCTGCTGGAGCCGGGGATCTCCACCTCGATCAGCTCGTGATGCGGAGGGAGGTCAGCCTTGTCGAAGACATGGCCCGGGCGGGTGAGAACGGCAAAGCGCGCGGTATTCCACAAGCGCACGCCGTGTTCCCAAAAGCGCTGAATCGCCGACTGGCCAATGGCACCGCCAGTGGTGAGATCCACTCCCACCACGTGCCAGATCTCGCCGCGCGGTGCGAATCGAGCATCCAGCTCGTGGGTGCGGGTAAAGCGGTCCTGCTCCAGATCGAAGAGATCCACCTCCACCCCTGGCATGCCGGCGAAGGCCATGCCGGCCATCGCCGCGCGGTACACCGGGGGCAGCAGATTGGTGCTGCTCTTGTCGCTGCGCGGTCCACACGGCACGACGAGCACTTGGTCGAAGCGCGTGCGCAGAGCTTCGGCAATTCGCCGATGGTGCAGGCCGGGAGGATTAAAGCTGCCGCCAAAAAGTGCGATGCGCAGAGCCATGATGTGCTCATGGTGCCTTGGATGCCCCAGGTCACAAACGTTTTTCAAGTTCATCTGCCTCGGTGGTTGCGAACGTAAAGGAATGGGCGACTGATGGCGTCCCCCGCGTTTCATGCCTAACGTCCAATTCGTTTGCCCACATTGCGAGAAGCACTCGGAGGTCCAAGTGGCCTCGGTGACGCGGACCCGTGCGTGCCCGCATTGCGGATACAACGTGCTGTTGCAAGTGCCGGGGAGTGAGCCTCGTACCTCGCGCCGGGCCCTGCTGGTCACACCCTCCAAGGATGAGCCGCTGCCTGTGGGCGCTCAAGAGCATATGCCCGGCACGCCTGCCTATCTGCCGAAACCACTGGAAGGCGATGCCTTTGAGCGCATGAAGGCCGACCCGGAAATCCATGCGATTCGCAAGCAGTTGATCTCCGGTTTCCTCGTCCTGGGAATGCTGATCGCGGGCGCGATTGTATGGCATTTCGTAGAAGACAATGCGCTGGAGGGCCAAAACACGCCTTCCGTGGCCGCTGCGGAAACGCAGCCTGCCGTAATTCTGCAGCCTAGCGCCCCTGTCGTTTCCTCCACCCTTGGAGAGGGGATGACGAACCCTACTGCTACCAAGAATGGCAGCCTCACCTTCCTCACGGCGGGCGGCACCGTGCATAGCGCGCCGCTCGCACCAGCCATGGCGGTGAGCCAGGACAAGGCCGAGCAAGCGCGCAAGGTGCTTTTGGCCTTTCTGAGCGCCGATAGCGTGGATTCGCTGCTGATCACGGTGGCCTATCGCCCGATCGTTGAGGCCCAGCTTCGTGCCTACTATGCCGAGCATCCGCTGGTGGCTTTGCGTGCTACTGAGATTGTACCGGTGGAGAACCCGCTGGCACCGGCGAACTCCATGACCATGCAGGTCACGCTGAGCAGCGGCCGCCGCGTGCAGGCCGTGGTGCTGGCCCCGGATGACCGTCATCTGGGCGTGGACTGGCCAAGCTTCGTCGCCTTGTCCGACATGGAATGGAGCCAGTTCATCACCAGCAAGCCCACCACTGCCACCCTCTTCCGCGTGCTGGCCGAGCCCGGCGACTGGTACGCCAACGGCTTCGGCGATTCGAGCAAGCTGTGCTGCCTGAAACTGATCAGTCCCAGCGACCCGCTGGCCGAACCGTTCTTCGCCTACACCGACCGACAGGGCGCCCTGGGCCAGCAGATGGACTCTTTGCTGCGAGGCCGCTCCGGCCCTGTGCCCCTGACCTTGCGCCTGAAGTTCACCACTTACAACGAAGCGGACAACCAGGGCCTGCTCGACAGCCTCGTGGGCAGCAGCTGGGTGATCCAGCCGCAACCCAGCACGGCCCAGGTGAGGAGGTAGGCGCATCGGTTGTCATTTGGCCGCCAGCGCCTTCTCGATGGCACCGGTCAGCTCTGCGGAATCAGGCTCCACTCCGGAGTCGAACTTGGCAAGGATGCCGCCGTCGCGACCGATGAGGAACTTGGTGAAATTCCAGCCCACCTTGCCTTCCTTCTCCGTGAGGGCGGCATACAAAGGATGCGGGGTCGCGCCCTTGATGGCGACCTTGGCGAAAATAGGAAATGAGACACTGTAATTCGTACTGCAGAAGCTTTTGATCTCATCCGCCGTCCCTGGCTCCTGGCCGCCGAAGTCATTGCAGGGGAAGCCCATAATGACGAGGCCCTGGTCCTTGTACTTCTTGTACAGAGCCTCCAGGCCGGTGTACTGCGGAGTGTAGCCGCACTGGCTGGCCACATTCACGATCAGGCGCACCTTGCCGGAGTAGTCCTTCAGGGCGGTTTCCTTGCCGTCGATGTCCTTCAGCGGAATGGCATCGAGGGAACCGGCGGCGGCAGTGGCGAGGGAGAGGGCGGTCATGGCGAGAACGAGGAGTGCTTTCATGGTAAGAGTAAAGGAAAACGAGCAGACAGCTCCCGATGTTACGCGAGCTGCTTCTTCAGGAAGGACACTAGTGCCGTAGCCACGCCGTTCACCTGCTTGGTGGTGCGTTCGTCCTTCAGTTTGCCTGCCTCATCGAAGGCTTCGTAAGCCTTGGCAACGCAAGCCTGGTCCGGCAGCACGGTCACGCCGATGTTGCCAAAGATCGAGCGCACGGTCACCAAGCCGCGCAGGCCACCGAAGCCGCCCGGCGAGGCACTGACCAGCGCCACGGCCTTGCCCTTGTAAGCCACCAGCGGCGGCTCATCATCACTCTCAGCGCGCGAAGCCCAGTCGATGGTGTTTTTCAGCAGCGGCGTGATGGAGCTGTTGTACTCAGGGGCCGAAATCAGGAAGCCATCGTGCGCCTGCATCAGCGTCTTGATCTTCTTGGCATTCTCCGGCAGGCCCTCGGCTTCTTCCAAATCGCCGTCATAGAGCGGCATCGGGTAGTTGCGCAGATCAATGAGCGTCACCTCCGCACCGGCGGCGCCGGCGGCCTCGGCGGCAATGGCGATGAGCTTCTTGTTGAAGGAGTCAGTGCGGGCGCTGCCAGCGAAAGCGAGGATCTTGGGGATGGCCATAGGGGGAAGGGGGATGATCGGTTTTCGTGTGAAAAAAGCATTAGGATCTTGTCGGATCCTTTCGGATCCGGTTTGATTCTGACGCCAAATGTCCGATTCCACCTACCGTCTGGCAGGTGGATTCATGACACGTGACAATGTAGCAAGGGATAGGACGGTCGCATGAGGAATCAACGGCTGTTTAGACGAACATTTCCCCGTGGTGGAGGACGGCTTTGTATAGAAGCGGGCGAAGCGCCTTGCACTGCATACAGCCCTGCTGCCGCTTCAGGATACGCAGCCCAGCTGGGCAAAAGAGCTTGGTTCGCGGTCAGGGGCTTGGAGGAATCTTTTACCGGCAGCAGGCTGCCATGACCGAAAGCGGCAGCAGCGCTGCACGCAGCCCAAGGTGCTTCACACGCCGCCATGCTATGGTTGTGGGACTGTCTCTTCAGCGCAATGATCGGATCAGCTTTTGCACTTCGTCGTGGTTGCCGATGAAGAAGAACACTAGTTCGGGATGAGTGGCGATGAAGAGAAATGCCAGGCGCTCATCCAAGCCCACGCGGCATTCAAATACAGTTTTGGTCAAGCTGCGGATGCTGATCCCTGAATGAAGATGCGGCTTTCCCCAACAGGCTTGCACGGCGTTCATTGCCATACCTATCTCCTTGCGTTCGGCTTTGGAACGCTGGTGCAATTGCTCGATCAATTCATCGGTGACTCTAACCCTTAATGAGGGCTTCGATGTCTCCGGAGAACTCGCGGAGCTTTCCTGCTTTGCGGCTTTTTTGGACCTTGCCATGGACGTTTTTCTCGAAGCGGCTCATTTCGGCTGGAGTGGCACCGTATTCACGCATGGCGTAATCGGTGGATTCGACCGTGACGGGACGCAAAGCGACGATCTGGCCGTCCATCACAATGCCAATGTCGTCTCCCTTGATGGCGCGGCGCAGGAGGGCGGAAAGATTCACCCTGGCCTTGGTAGGGGTAAGTGTGATCATGCTCATGTGGCGAATATGACGCGATGGAGACGTATTTGCGAGCAGAAATAACGCAGGTGGCAAACGAAATGCCAGAGAACGGCACCATGTGGCCCGCCTTCGCAAGAAGCTGGATGGAGCGGTTGAGTGGTTCGATATGGAAGGAGGGTTCGGGTGGCATGAGCTCTGGTTCGATGCGAGGTGGTGCCTGTTTTTGGTGAAGCCCGGTAGTTGTCAGCGAAGATTTGAAAATTAGTTTAGGCTCTGGAGAAAATAACTTTCTGGTGTTCTGTGTCAGCAGATCAAACCAATCGTGCCCCTATCCAACAATCGATACAAAGAGAGTGCAAGGGAAATGTGTATTACAGTGTAATTGACATATTTGAAGTTGCTGCGTAGGAGGCAAATGACAAATATGGAGTTACGGCGTTACCGCGCCTTCTTCAAAGCAGTCCGCAAAGCTTCGATTTCCGCGTACTGATAGCGGTGAAGGACTGCCGGGCTGTCGTGATCTTGGTCCTGGTCTGACGTCGCTGCGCTACTTGCCCGACCACTCCTTGATCAGTTTGGCACCAGCTGCGCCGCCCATGGCCGTTACGCCTTTTTGCGCCAGCGTGCCATCGGTGTTGAACAGAAGGAACATTGGTCGGTCTGTGGGTTCCTTCCCGACAAAGTCGCGGACACCCTTGTTCTTGAAATCAGTGACGACGATCAGGAAGTTTTCCCCGGCAAGCTTCTTGCTTTCATCGAATTCGAGCATGCCCTTGATGTGAAAGCTGTTGCTGGACTTCTTTTCGTCAAGCACAAACACTAGCACGCGTTTGTTGGCGGCCTTTCCGCGCTTTATTGCCGCCTCCACACTGACCCCGGAAGCCACTCCGAGGAAGGCTCGGGAATCAAAGGTATCGGCCTGACCTCTGCTAATTCCGATGATGAAGAGGGCTATGACAAGCAAGACGGCTGTTTTCATTTGGGAATGGTAGTTGGACTGTTGGTGAGGAACAACGATGGAAGGAAGCGTTTCTTGTGCATATGTCGATGAATTCAGCACGGGCCGCCGCATGGGCTGTTTTGGCGTCTCTCCGAGACTTGAGATGCGGGGAGGAGGCTTAACCACACGCAGCAAAGGAGCCGCCTTCGCAAAAAAGGTGGAGGGAGTGGTTGTGTGCGTTGCAAGGCACATGGCCCCACGCTCCTGCGAGCGCGGCTACTTCCCTGATTCGGCTAAAGCCGAAGCCACTTTCTTTGTGTCGCGCGGCCACAAAAAAAGCCTGCCGACGCATCTCGCGCGGGCAGGCTCTCTTGGATCGTTGGAGAAGAAGAACTTACTTCTGCTTCGCCTCGTAACCGGCCAGCGGCTTGCCGCTTTCATCGAGCTTGCCGCAGGCCCAAAGCAGGCCGCGGGTGACAAGGTCGAGGTAGACGGGGTCGCTCATGGTTTCGTTGCCGTGGCCCATGGTGGTGCCGAAGACCTTGCCTTTGCCGTTGGTGTTCACCCACACGAGGTTGTGTTCCTTCTGGGTGTCTTCGCCGAAGGCTTTGGCAAGAGGGACGAAGCCGGGGTAGAGCTCCTCGTTCTTGTAGAGTTCATCGGCCTTGTCGAGCCACTCCATGGGGAAGCCCTTCATGACGGGATGCTCGGGGGCGATGTTCATCACATGCAGGTCGCGGTTCTTTTCATGGCTCATGCTCTTCTGGCCAATCACATGACGCCACACATCGGTGGCGGCCATGCGGTAGCTGTGGGCGGAGCAATGCAGCACGACGGCGGGCAGGCCATCGAAGTGCGGCTTGGCGATGCGCTCAATGAAGGGCACGTCGGTGACGGCACCGAAGCACTCGTTGTGGAGGACGACGTCGTAGCCCTTGGCCCAGTCGTCCTTCTCATAGATGCTGATTTTGTGCTCCTTGTCGGCCTTGCCCTTGGGGCCTTCTTCATGGACGATGGTGAACTCGACATTGGCGCGGGCGCTGATGCCTTCGGAAAGGATGAGCTTCTGGTGCTCATAATCATGACAGCAGCCGCCGCAGATCATGAGGACTTTGAGCGGGTTGGCGGCCTGGAGGGAGGCGGTGAGGAAGAGGAGGGAGAGGGCGAGGAACTTCATAGAATGAGGAAACCAGAATGAGGAATGACGAATGAATGACGAAACCGGAAGACTGGGGACGAGGGCAAATTGATGCTCATTCCTCATTCTGGTTTCCTCATTCCCGAAGGGGTTTATTTTTTCGGCTCGTAGCCAGCAGCCGGCTTGCCGTCATCGGTGATATGGCCGGTGGCCCAGAGGAGGCCGCGGGTAACCATGTCGAGGTAGCGGGCATCGCCCACGGTGTCGTTGTTGTGGCCGATGGTGGTGCTGAAAATCTTGGTCTTGTTGGCACCGAACTCATTGGTCCAGGCGACGACGGTTTCGGCTTCCTTGGAGGTGCCGGTCTTCTTGTCCACCTGGGTTTGCTTGCCCTTCACGAGGGCCTTGGCGGTGAGGATCTGGATGTTGTTATACAGCTCTTCGTTGATGGTGGTCCAGTTGGACATGCCTTTGACGATGGGGCTGTCCTTGTCGATGAAATTAAGGGCGATGGGGGCCTGGGGGCCGTGGCCAGTGGACTGGAGGCCGAGCATTTCGTACCAATGCGAGTTGTCGGCACCAGGAGCGACGGGCTCCTTGAAATTGCCCCAGCGATAGCAGTGCATGGCGCAATGGAGGTTCACGCCTGGGGTGCCTTTGCGATGGGCATCGACGATGTTGTTGACGTATTCGGGGTCGGTCACATCGGCGGAGCATTCATCGTGGATGACAACATCGAAGGGCTTGGCCCAATCCTTGTTCTTGTAGAGATCAAAGGAGCACTTGGTGGTCTTGTCCGGGTTGTGAGCGAAGGTGACTTCCACATTGGCGCGGGCACCGATGCCTTCAGCCAGAATGAGGTGCTGTTTCTCATAGTCATGGCAGCAGCCGCCGGTGACGAGCAGCACGCGGATGGGCTTGGCGGATTCGGCCTGGGTGAGGGGAGCAAAGGCGATGAGGCCGGCGAGGGAGGCAAAAAGAAGGCGGTGATTCATGGAATATGAGAGTGAGCCAAGGCAAACGAACAGTCGAGCGCAAAGCTTTCCTCGCTCATGATCAGGTTTTCGGAAGGGCGAAGGCTAGGGAGAATGATCGGAGGGGGGGGGCTGGCCGCCGTTTTTGCAAGCGAGTCCGGAACAAGGAGGGGCAAGCGGCTGGGGCCCAAGCAGGCCGGGAACGCCTAATCAAATAGACGTGCCAAGTGGCTGAGGTGTTAACCTCCAACCTAAATGAATTTTTATAGTTACTGGA
>JAQGPI010000210.1 GCA_028293175.1 Verrucomicrobiaceae bacterium
TTCAGCACCCGCAGGTCATGAGCCACCGCCTTGTCGAGATCGGCGGTCAGATGGTCGAGGTTGTAGTATTGGAAGGCGCTCGCGGGCTGGATCATTTCCAGGCAGTTTTCGTGCAGCAGATCGTAGATCACGTTTTTCTTCAAGCCGTCGCCAAACAGGCCCGGCAGGCGGATGATGTGGTGGACAGGAAAGCGGGCGGCGATGAACTGCTCGATCTTCAGCCGGTGGCGGCCGTAGGCGTGGTTGTCTTCCGACGGCGCATCGTCTTCAGTCACCCGGTCGGGATTGGCATAGACGTCGATGGTGGAGATGAGGATGAAGCGCCTGGCCTGCACGGTGGCCAGCGGCTTCAGCAGCGCTTGAATGCCCGTCCAGTCAGCCTCCGGCTCCTTGTTGGCCTTCCATTTCACAGCACCGACGCCAGCGCAGACCACGGTGTCGAAACTCTGCCCTACAATGTCGGCGATGTTGCGGCTGTTGAAATGCTGTTGGTACCCGCGCTGCTTGCCGAGGTTGGCACCGACGAAGCCTGTGTGGCCGATGAGCGCGGTGGGGCGGGGATCGTTCATGCGCAGCGGTTAGTGGCTGTACAGCTTGATTTCGTCAATGCCAAAAGCGTGACCCGCGCCGGTGATGCCTTCAAACTGAAGCTCCAGGCTGCGCAAGGGGAAGGCATTGGAGGCCCAATTTTCCGGCAGGAAGTAGGTGGCGTACCCGGATTCTCCGTCCACCGCCGTGAGGTGCAGGGCCGGGGCCTGGCCATTGTCCCCATGCAGCACACAGGTGATGGAGGGTGGGCGCTGGCCCTGGGCGCGGTCGAGCTTCACACGAATGCCGGTGATGCCTGTACTTTGCAGCGGCGGGCCGGTGATGGGCAGGGTGGCGGAGAAACCGCAGATCTGGCGGTTTTCATTGCGGCCCAGCAGATCGTAATAGGCCTTGCCGCTGGAGATGACGTGCCGCGCCACGGCATTTGCTATGTCAGGATTGGTGCGCAGGAAGGCTTCTTCTTCGAAGTCCTCCGGTTCTGGATCTTTCAGTGATAGGAGCTCGCCGGTGGCGGTGCAGTTATGCAATTTGGCCTTTTTGACTGAGCCTTTCCAATCAAAGGCGACCTTCAGCGGATGCAGCCGCAGGGCCATCCGTTCATCACCTGCGAGGGCCGAAAGGCGTGGGAGGTCAGCAGGACCGAGAACAGCGGTCGTGGCGGTGTATTTTTCCGGCGCTTCACCCAGCACGCATGACAGGCCTTCAAACTTCTGGCGCAGGTCCTCCGCCGTCCAGGCACCTGGAAGGAAGACGTACACTTTCAGCAGGCGGTTCTGCGGTTAGCGGTCCTTGCGCAGGTCGGAAACCGTGCGCTCCGTCTTCGGCCTCTCGTAGTTGAAGCACAGGCTCTTGGTGCCCGCTGGCAGTTTGCCCAGCCAGAGCTTGCGCCGCCTGTCGGCAAAGGGAGGCATCCCGTTGAGCTCCAGATCGAAAGTGACCAGCGCGCCCTGCTGCCGTGGAATGATGGTGAAGTCGCGCACGTGGAACCTGTCGGAGTAGTCCTTACCCTCCGGCTTGAGTGTGGCCGGGTCCGCCAAGCCGACTTGCACCACATCGGATTTGAGGGCCAGCTTGGTGGCCACCGCTTTCTCCATCCGCTCCGCATCGGGATGCATGAAATGGGCGTCGATGTTGATTTCCACAGTGTACTCAGGCTTCTCCTGGCCCTGCGCCGCGCGGGAGAGGGGAGCATCGCCGATCAGCGCCTGAACGGCATGAACGCGGCGGAGCTGGTAAGGCCAGTAGCGGGCCACGATGGCCGGATCATCCTTGGCAAGATAACGCGCGGTATTGCCCTGCTGCTGGAGCGCGTAGTTGGTGGCCATGGCCCCGGCAAAGACCAGCACCGCCGTTTGCAGGCGCGGCTTGAGTTCACACAACCGCAGCAACAACAAGGCGATGAAACCGGCCACGGCCATGTTTTGCGCGATGTAGTAGCGCGCGGGCCACAGGCTGGCGTAGTGAAGCTCGCGCGAATAAATCCACTGGCGGGAAATGGCGGTGGCGAGCGACATGCCCAAGGCGGCGGCGAAAATCACCAGGGTGGCACTGAGGCGTTGCCAGTCACGCTTCTCGTGGCGCCATTCCACCGAGATGAACCACCCAATCAGCCCCAGGAAGACAGCGAAGACGGCGAGGGTAAGCCTGTCGCTGAATGCCAGGAAAAAATTGGTAATGAGAGGGTAGAGAAGCTGTCGGCCGAGAACGATCTCGATGAAATCGCGCTTCAATATGCCCATGTCCGCCGGCGCGCTCGCGGGACCCGACCGGTGGGCGCGCTCGATGGTGATGAGGGCGAAGAGGATGGCGGGGGCCAGGAAGGCAATCAGGCGCGCCTGCGACATGCCCTGGGCGAATCTCGATGGCAGGACGGCCCGCGCGATCATCAGTGCGCTCCAGGCCACGGTGATGACGCCCACCATGGGCGAGGTGGCAATATGGAACAGCACCAGCAAAAGGTAGCCGACCAGGCGGCGGGTGGAGGCGCCTGGGTTTAGCCATACATCATAATAGACAAACAGCACCACTAGGGCGCTGAAATAGCCGAGGTTCGTCGCCTCGCCAAAGATCCGGTGCTCACCGTCCAGATCAGGCACCATCAGCATCGTCAGGCACACGAGCAGCGCGCCCCACAGGCCATGGACGCGCCGCAATATCATGAAGATCCCGGTAAAGGAAACCGCCAGATAACCGACCGCCACATGATGCTGAATCATCGGGGCGCGGTCGATGTTCGCGCCGTGAAGCAGGGCATTGATCCACTCGGAAAGTTGCAGCACCACCAGATTGCCCAGCACGCAGTAGTCCGGGCGGATGGTTTTGATGGCCTCGAAAAACCCGATGCGCCACATGTCTGAAAGCCATTCGCCGCCTTCGGTGGTGTAAGAGCCACGGAAAAAAGCAGGCAATGCGCGGCAGGTGATGAGCGCCCAAAAGAGCGCCAGGACCACCAAGGGCTGGCAGCGATTCCGGGATAAAAGGCGGCTAATCATGTGGCGTTGCTGAGAAACAGGGTCAGCTTTGTTCAAATCGGTCAGGGGAGGAGGGGGACGAGTGATGGTCCATATGAGTGCGGGAGGGCCGCCTCAGGGGCTGCGCCTTGTAGTGCTTTTAACGGTTGTTCGCTCATGACAGTTCTGTCATTCTTACTCAACCTCGTTTTTCATATGGTTTCGGTTCCGCTTGCACCGCGCCACCCTCTGCCCATGTAGTGCCGCATGGAGCCCCATTGGCAGTACCCCGCGTTCAACGTCACCGAGTTTGGCCCCCGCCGCCACTCGGTCGCCTTGTGCGTGTTTTTAATCAATGAGGGCGCGCGCATCCAGGCGCAGTTGCGCAAGATGAAGCCGCTGGCGGACTTGGTGGACATCATTCTAGCTGACGGGGGCAGCACGGACGGCGCGTTGGAGCGTGCCGTGCTAGAGGAATGCGGCGTGCGCGCCCTGCTGACGAAGACCGGCCCCGGCAAGCTCAGCGCCCAGATGCGCATGGCCATGGCCCACTGCATGGAGCAAGGTTATGAAGGCGTTATCGTGGTGGACGGCAATGACAAGGATGACACGAGTGCGGTGCATTTGTTTGTGCAGGCGCTCAAGGAAGGCTTCGACCATGTGCAGGGATCGCGGTACATCCCAGGCGGCAGGGCCATCAATACGCCCTTCCTCCGCCACTGGGGCGTGCAGCTCCTCCACGCGCCGCTGATCGCCCTGGCCGCCAGATTCCGCTACACAGACACGACGAACGGCTTTCGAGCCTACAGCCGGAAGCTGCTCCTGGACGAGCGAGTGCAGCCTTTCCGCAATGTCTTCCAGCGCTACGAACTGCACTACTATCTGGCCATCCGCGCTGCACGCCTGGGATTCAGAGTAAAGGAAGTGCCCGTGACCCGTGCCTACCCCATGGGCGCCCCGGCACCGACAAAAATCAGCCCCGTGCGCGGCAATCTTTTGGTCCTGGAAACCTTGTTCAGCGCGTGCCTGGGAAAGTATGATCCATGACCAAATGGAGCAGCCTTAATTGGGTTTCGTCATTCCGAATTAGCGACAAACGTAAAGTGCCCACTCGGCGTCTGCGCTAGCAGCATCACGAAACACGCGCCGACGATGACTCTGAGGAACAGGCCGCACACACTTTCTCTACAAAGCTCCACGAACCTTGTCTGACCGGGAAGAATGATGCCGCCATGAGTCAGAGCGCGACAGATCTGAGCGATTTCTAAACGCTCTATGGCGTCTTCAACAGTTAGGTTTGGAAATTGTCGTAGGATCAACGGAAGTTCGCGCTCTAAGGCTATCGGGTCTCAGGTAAATGGCCATCGAAAATTCTGTCCTCGACGATTTGGTCTTCAGCGATGTTCCTGGCGATTCGTGCCAAGGTGACTCGTTAGGATGCCCTTCCAATCGTCCCGGACAGGACAACGTGTCCGCTCTCGTAGAAGACTTGGGTATTCCTTCCTCGCGTGCCCAGCAGCCTATTGCGGACGAAGGCTTCGAAGTATGCGGACGAGCTTGCTGTTGCAGCTTTGCTCCAGCATGCTTCGGCCCGCATTTTCGGCGGGGATTTCAGTGGCCTTTGATGGCCCAAAGCATAAGGCCAAAATAGCGGCAATGATAAAGGAGGTTTTCATTGCATGATGCTCTCCTCCAGGCTCGAATCGCAGGAATGCAGAAACATAGTCGTGCCACGTCTCATTACGCACGGGATATCGGTCATCTTTAAGCGAGCGCAATCACCACAAAACCGTCGTTCACCTTCACAGTTCCCAGTCAAAATATCAATGACTCACGGCACTCTGCTAAAGTGTGCAACATTGATTATTTACCTCGCAACGCTCTCTGCATTTTCAGCATGGAAACCAACGATAACAGCACTAGTCGCGCGAACCCTCGCCTGAAAGACCGATTCCATGTCTTTGCCCGGTCTACCTCTGATGCCATGGGCTCACCCTGGGCCTTTGTCACAGCCATTCTCGTCGTCGTCATATGGGGGCTGACGGGTCCAGCTTTTGGTTACTCTGATACTTGGCAGCTGGTCATTAACACCGGCACCACCATCATCACCTTCCTCATGGTGTTTCTGATTCAAAGCACACAAAACAGGGATGCGCGCGCCGTCCATCTTAAGCTTGATGAACTGCTGCACGCTGTGTCATCCGCCCGCAATGAATTGGTTGACTTGGAAAAGCTGTCCGAAGAGGAACTCGACAAGCTTTCTTTGCAGTTCACCGCGATCCGCGAAAAGGCGAAAGTCCATGTCGTGATAGCTAAAAAGGGGTCCGACGAGCAAGGGAAGATGTAGCGAAAACTTCATCTATTGGCAACTGCAGAACCATCATGCGTGGTTAGATTCAAAACCGCCGCCTTAAGCCTACCGAACCGCCGGTAGCTGAACTACGAGAATCCGGTCCTCGACGATTTCGTCTTCAGCAATGTTTCTGGCCATTCTTGTCAACGTAACATGTTCGGATTCGCTTTCAATCATCCCGCATAGGACGACGTGTCCACCCTCGTAGAACACCGCGGTATTCTTTCCTCCCGTGCTCAACAGCCTATTTCGGACAAAGGCTTTTCGAAGTATGCGGACGAGCTTGCTGTCGCAGTTATGCTCTAGCGTGGTGCTGCTTAATTTCTTGGCGGGGCTATCCGTTGCCGTCGACGGCCCAAACCAGAGGACCAAAAATGCGGCGATAATAAAGCACGTTTTCACTGCAGAATGCTCTCTCTACAAGAAGCAATCGCGGGAATCGAGCGATGTGGTGGTACTTGTTGTGCGGTGGCCCGAGTCAGCGCCACGAAATTCTTGTTCTCTTTCCCATCAGAATAGCCGCAAAACCCCGTAAGCACGGATATGCCTGTTTCATGTCCAGGCACATTAACCAAGAGCTTCTCCCGCATCTTTCTTGCTCGGGCACTGCTGCGAAGGCAGGCTATTGAAGTGGTGTGTCGGGTTCCAAAAAAAATTCTATTCGCACCTTGCCGTTCCACTGGTCGCTACCAGGACTACAATTGGCAACGGAAGGGTGTGGCAAGCCACTCTCAAAGGCGATCCCATACGGAGCGGTTCTCGAAATCTTTGAGAGTGTAGGGTGAGGACTTTTGAAATCCTCCGCAAACACCTGGTCCATCTGCGCGCCAAAGCCCTTGTCGTAAACAGTGACGTCGATCTCCTCGTTGATCTGGGAAGACCGGGCATCCAGGTTTGAGGTTCCTAGAACTGAGAATAGGCCATCAACCACCTGCATGCGGGTCGCTCCATGTTTCCCACAACCGTGCCTTCAGCATGGGAGTGTCCTGGTACTAAAAAAACGAATCTTTTTATAAAGGCCTTGCCTTCACTAGGATCGGGGACGAAGGGCGTAACCCTAGCCAATCATTTTAGCCCCAAATGGGCTCTTGGTTTAGCTCCGAATTCCATCAGCGTATTTCGGGAGCCGTGTCAAACCACCGTGGAGACAAGCTGTTCTATCGTATTCGAGATGCGAGAGCCAATCTTTTAGACATATGGCTCATTGAGCTCGCTATAAGCATTTTTTTCATCATCCAATGAAACTTGTACATCCAGTCGTGTCAATTGTTCGTGCGTTTACCTCTTCGCAGCCGAGCGGTTGGCTCGCCTATGCCATCACCGCAGGCATGTTAGTTTTGGCGGGATCGGCCTTTGGCCAGGCGTTTGATGTACCCAACCTGGTCGTCGAGCAACCTGTGGGCACCGCCGTAGCTAAAGGGTCCAGCAAGGCTTTTGGTGCCGTCGCCTCAGGATCTACTGCGGATCTCGTTTTCACCATCCGCAATGCTGGCACCGTAGACCTTACTGGCTTGGGCATCACTATTGATGGGCCGGATGCCGAAATGTTTTCAGTGGTCTCTCCTCCCACCGCACCGGTCATCCCCGGGGGCAGCACCACTTTCACCCTTCGTTTCGCCCCCACCAATGGCGGCGGCCATACGGCGGCCCTGCACATTGCCACCAATGACTTCGTCAACAACCCGTTCGATATCAATCTCTCGGACACTGCTGCGGCTTCCGCCAATACACGCCTCACCAGCCTGACACTGAACTACGGCACTCTGGTGCCGCCCTTCGCCACGGGCACCACCAGCTACGCCGTGAGCGTGCCGTACACTGTCACCAGTGTGGCCGTCACGCCGACGAAGGCGCAGAACGGTGCCAGCATCAAAGTCAATGGAACCACGGTCGTCTCCGGCAGCGCCAGCACGGCCATTTCCCTGGCGGCAGGCACCACGGTCGTCAATACAGTGGTCACCGCCGCAGACGGCACCAGCAGCCGGACGTACGCGATCACCTTCACACGCAGCGCCGCCGCCGTCGGCGATGTGGACGTGGCCTTTGATCCTCGCGCGACAAGCTCAATGTATGCCGTGGCCACGCAGCCGGATGGCAAGTTGCTCGTGGGCGGCAGTTCCTATTACCTGCAACCCAATGGCGGCACCCGTATGGCCAGCGGTACCTCGCGCGGCTGAATGCGGATGGCACCGTCGACGGCGCCTTCAACTCAGTCCCGAACGACTACGTCTTCAGTATCACCTTGCAGCCGGACGGCAAGATTCTGGTGGGCGGCTACTTTACCACTATCGCCGGTGGTACGCGTACCCGCATGGCACGCTTGAATGCGAATGGCACGCTCGATTCCTCCTTTGGCGATCCCCTGATCAACAGCACCGTTTACAACATGGTCCTTCAGCCGGACGGCAAAATCCTGGTGGCTGGCCAATTTAACACTATCGCTGGGGTAACACGTAATTATTTGGCGCGCCTGAACGCCGATGGCAGCCTCGACACCACCTTCGTCCCCGCACCCAACAACAGCGTTTACTCCATTCTGCTCCAGGCGAACGGCAAGATGCTCGTTGGCGGCTATTTCAACTCGATTGGCGGCGGCAGCCGCACCGGCATTGCCCGCTTGAATGCCGATGGCACACTGGACACAACGTTCACCGCCAATACAAACGGCAATGCCGTCCTGGCCATGGCACAGCAGGCGGACGGCAACTTCCTGCTTGCGGGCAACTTTTCCTCCATCAACGGCACCGTCCGCAACAACATTGCCCGCATTGCGGCCACGGGGGTACTA
>JAQGPI010000246.1 GCA_028293175.1 Verrucomicrobiaceae bacterium
TCAGGCAAGACACAGCATGCCGTGATCACGGTGCGCGTGTCTGATTCGGCTAAAGCCGAAGCCACTTTCCGATATGTCTCTCAATGAAACGCCTCAATCTGCTGAATGCGTTTCAAATGCCTGCCGCCTTCAAACGGCGTCGCGAGCCAGATGTCCACCAAATGCAGGGCGGTGGCTTCGGCGATGGTGCGCTGGCCAATTGCCAGCACGTTGGAATCATTGTGTTCGCGCGCCCACTTCGCGGTCTGCTCGCTCCAGCAAAGAGCGCAGCGGATGCCAGCCACCTTGTTCGCCGTCATCGCCTCGCCATTGCCTGAACCACCGAGCACGATGCCGCGCTCGCAATCGCCCCGCGCCACGGCTTGCGCAGCAGGTCCAATAAAGGCCGGATAGTCCACGGCGGCATCACTGTCAGTGCCGAAATCGACAACCTCGTGTCCACGGGCGCTGAGGTATTTTTTAATGCTCTCTTTATAAGCAAATCCAGCGTGATCGGAGGCGATGGCTATCTTCATTTACTTCACCTCGTCAAAACTTGGCAGAACCACATCATTCAACATCCCCGGCACGTCCGCAGGCAGGCGTGGAACAGAATTGGGTGCGCGAAAAATGGGCGGTGGAGGCGACGGCGGCCGTGGTTCCACAGGCGCAGGAGGCGGGGCCGGCGGTTGCATCGCTTTCGCCAGCAGGCCTTGCAGATCCCGAAGCCGGATCTCGTACTGCTTCATTGCTTGCTCGTGATGTATCTCCGCATCTTCCAACCGGCGCGAGGACTCGGCGCGGAAGGCATCGAGCTGCACCTGCATTGCGCCGCGCCAGGCATTCGCATCCTGGCGCACGCTGATCACTTCCCGCTGCTGATTCAGCACCTGGTTCTCCATCTTCGCCGCCTGCAGCATCAGCCGCTTGTTGGTGCGTAGGAGGAACACAATGCGGATCATGGCGATGATGAGCAGCCCCACGATGATGCCCACGGGCACGATCAGCGGCTGAAGTTCGGGCGGCAACTTGTCCATGCCCAACACCTGTAGCAAATTCTGTTCCATAGCCATTATCCTCAGTGTCTCGCTCCACCCTCAAGGACGAACCACGCGGGATTCAGCCCGGCCAGTGGGCCGCGCAGCTTGTCCAGTTCTTCGGCGGGACCATGTAATTCCAGGCGCGTGAGATCGGAAATGGTAAGTGCCTGCTTCAACATCGTATCCACGTTTTGCAGGTGCGTGAGCGCGGCCTCGGCACCGGCGTAACCTTCGCGGCAGAAGAACTCATCGCCGTTGGATGTGAACTCATAATAGAGGTTCCCCGGCTCGGCAGAAGTGATCTCGATGAACTTAGGCAGCGCCTGCCGGAACTCCTCCGCTTTTCCGGGGTGCGCCTTGAAATAGGGATGAATGGAAACAACGTTGGCAGGCAGGCTCATGCCCTAAGTGGAACCGATTCTCGCCCCAAAGTCAACCCCATCAGGCCGTCAGGGCAGGCTCGGCATGGGGGAAGGCGAATTCGAAAATAGCGGGCTCCGTAAGCGCGCTCAGCACCACGCGGCCCGGGCCTTCCAGATCAATGAACTGCCCATCGGCCAGGAACACATCTTCGATGCAGCCTTCCTGCGTGATCCACACCACGCCTGCTGAGCACAGGATGCGCAGCTTCTGGTTGCGCAGCAAATTGAGCGCGCGGCACACGCCGGGCAGCAGTGCATTGGGGCAGGTGCTGTTCTGCGGTGAGGTGGCGGTACGAGGCAACGTCTGGATCGTTTGCATGATTCCATCCTAACCTCCTTTTGTTACCTGCACAGATTCAGGAAACATAAAAATAGACCGGTACAGATTTTTTAAATCCAAATCTGTGCTGGTTGTATTTGCGGACAACTGCACCTACTTTCTGCGACGCCTTCAACGATCATCCAAACCTGCATGAACACACGCGAACCGGACGGCCTTCTGTATGAAAACCTGGCGAACCACATCGCCGGGTTGATCGACCGCGGCGGCTTCCGCTCCGGCGACCGCCTGCCCTCGCTGCGCAAGACCTGCGTGCAGCATGGAGACAGCACCGCCACGGCGATGCAGGCCTATGTGACGCTTGAGAATCGCGGCCTGATCGAAGCACGGCCCAAGTCCGGTTTCTTTGTCCGCTCGCGCTGGAGCGATACCGCGCCCGAGCCCTGCCTCACCGCGCCCTGTTGCAAGGTGCGCACCATCAAGTCGCGCAGTCTGATTGGTCAAGTCTTCGAGGCCGCAGGCCGTTCCGACATCATCCCGCTAGGCGCGGCCTGCCCCAGCGCGGAGGTGCTGCCGGCGGAAAAATTGTCCCGCATGCTGCGTGCCGTGGACCGTCAGAATGCTCGCCGCGCCATCATGTACGATCCGCCACCGGGCTGCGAGCCGCTGCGCCGACAGATTGCCAAGCGCTCGATGGAGGGCGGCGAAAACCTGCAACCGGATGAAATCATCACCACCGTCGGTTGCATGGAGGCGCTGAACCTGAGCCTGCGCGCGGTGGCCGCTCCTGGGGACATCATTGCCATCGAATCGCCCACCTATTTCGGCGTGATCGAATCCATCCGCGAGCTAGGCATGCGCGTGGTGGAGATCCCGATGCACCCGCGCGATGGCATGGACCTGGAGGCGCTGGAACTGGCTCTCGGACGTCACAAAATTGCCGCCTGCTTCTGCACTCCTAGCTTCAACAATCCGCTCGGTTCCTGCATGCCGGACAAGAACCGGCAGCGGCTGGTGGCCATGCTCGCCAAGCGCCAGATCCCTCTCATTGAAGACGACATCTATGGCGACCTGCACCATGGCATCGTGAGGCCGCGCACCGCCAAGAGCTACGACCGTGAGGGCTTGGTAATGCTGTGTAGCTCCTTCACCAAGACGCTCGCCCCCGGCTTCCGCGTCGGCTGGGTGGCCCCAGGTCGTTTCTTTGACCGGGTGCTGAACCTCAAATTCACCAACACCGTTGCGACCGCCACCCTGCCGCAGCTTGCGATTGCCGAGTTCCTGCAAAACGGCGGCTATGATCGCTACCTGCGCGGTGTGCGTGTCTTCTACGGCGAACAGATTCAACGCTTCAGCGAAGCCATCGCGCATTCCTTCCCCACCAAGACCACGATTTCGCGTCCCACCGGGGGCTTCGTGTTGTGGGTGGGCCTGCCCAAGGGTTGCGATGCCCTGGCTCTGCACGAGGCCGCGCTAGCGCGGAACATCAGCATCACGCCCGGGCCCTTGTTTTCTGCCACGCCCGCCTATCGCAACTTCATCCGCATCACCTGCGCCCACCCCTGGTCCCGCGAAATCGAACGAGCCATCGTCGTGCTAGGCGAACTGGCGAAGCAGCAGTTGGGGTGATGATGCAAGGCTTTCAATGTGTTGCGGGCTTTCGCTTCGGGACTTCGTAGCCAGCCCGCAAAGCTCCGAGCGGCCCATGACCTTGAAGTGTCCACTGCTGTATCTTGCTAAGCAGAGCGCGTGGGAGCACCATGCCGGCAGGCTGGCTACGAAGTCGCGAAGCGAAAGCCTGCCACACAATATCACCGGCACCCATCCCTGGTTAGCTCCGAAGCACCATGTGAAGTGCCTGCAGCATGGTTTCCGCCGTGTACGGCTTTGGCAGGAAGTGCATCACACCGGCACTGGCCGCCTTCGCCACCATCTCATTGGCGTTCAGGCCGCTCGCGGCAATGATGCGCACCTGCGGATTCATGCGCATCAGCACCTGGATGGTGGTGGGCCCGTCCATGAGCGGCATCATCATATCTGTCAGCACCACTGAGACATCAGCCCTCTGAACCGCATAGAGCGCCGTGGCCTCGACTCCGTCCGAAGCCAGCAGCACGCGGTAGCCGAAGGCCAGCAGCGTCTGTTGGGTGATCTGCCGCACGGAGGCTTCATCGTCCACCACCAGCACGAGTTCACCGTTGCCTCGCGGCAGGTCGATTTTAGCTGGAGCATCGTCGCCGCCCTTCGCCCTTACGGTCCGTGCCGGCAGGTGCACCCGGAACTTGGTGCCCGCGCCCGGCTCGCTGTAAACGCGGACAAAACCCCCGTGGCTCTTGATGATGGCCAGGGTGGTGGAAAGGCCCAGGCCGGTGCCCTTGCCTACCTCCTTGGTGGTGAAAAACGGCTCGAAGATCTTGTCGATGACTTCGGGCGGCATGCCGGTGCCCGTGTCTTCCACTTGAATGACCAGATACGGACCGGGCCGGGCCTCCATGTTCATGCCCGCGTAATGCTCATCCAGCACGAGGTTGCTTGCGGAGAGCCTCAGGCTGCCACCGTGCGGCATAGCGTCGCGCGCGTTCACGCACAAATTGATCAGCACTTGATGGAGCTGAGTGGGGTCCCCCTGCACCGTCCACAGATCCATCGGGATGTCGCTGGAGACCCGGATGTTCTTCAAGAAGGTGTCGTTGACGATTTTCTCGACCTCTGCGAGCAGAGGCCCGATCCGCACCTCCAACTGCTGCCCCGTCACGCCCTGGGCGAAAGAAAGCACTTGTTTGACCATATCCGCCCCGCGCCTAGCGCTGCCTTCGATGGTGGTGAGAATGTCGAGGCGCCGGTGGTCCGTTTCCTGGAGTTTCAGCAGCGCGATGGACATCATGATGGGAGCCAGCATGTTATTGAGATCATGCGCGATGCCGCCAGCCAGGGTGCCGATGCTCTCCATGCGCTGGGCACGCAGAAACTGCTCCTCCAGTTTCCGCCGTTCCGTATTGTCACGCGCCACGCAGAACATGTTCTGATCGGCTTCGGACCACCATGCGGACCACACGATGTAAGTGGTCGCTCCATCCTTGCGCACATAGCGGTTTTCGAAGTTGATGGTGGGCTTCCCGGCCATGATTTGGACTGCGGCCTCAATCGTCTTAGCTCGGTCGTGAGGATGCACTTTGTCGATATACGGCGTGCCCATCAGTTCCTTGGGGGAGTAGCCCCAGATTTTTTCACAAGCGGCGCTCACCTGGATGAAACGGCCTTCCCCATCGAAAGCACAAATCGCATCCAGCGAGGAATCGAGCACCTTGGCAAGCTGCTCTGACAACTGCCGGAAACGTTCTTCGTTTAGACGCAATGCCTGCTCGGCGAGCTTGCGCTCGGTGATGTCGAGATGAACGACCACGGCACCCACAAGGCGGTCCTCCCCAAAAGGAGAAACCATAAGGCGGAACCAGCGCTGCTCAGTGTTCGAATGGCAGGGATACTCGAGGATGAATTCCTTCCTCTCGCCTTGCAAAACCCGGCGGATGCCCGCCGTTGCTCGCGGTCCTTCTCCAGCATACGCACCCGTGGCTTCCTCGGACATTTCGAGGTGATTTTCGCCTATGCCCAATGCGAGGTTTTGAGCGGCGTTTGCCAGGGCAAAGCGCCGCCAGGATTCATTCACGGTCAGGATCATCCCGGCGGGATCAATCAAAGCGAGGTGGGCGGGCAAGGCATTGAGGATCGCGGCCTGGGTCTCGGCAGCCTGCCGCTGTATTGCCTCGGTGGCGCGCAATTTAGCCTGGGCTTCGAGAAGGAGGTAGGGAGCGCCCTCCGCATTCGCCACCGCGTCTAGCTGGCCGCCAGTCAAGGCCTGCAATTCCTGCTCGGTATCGAAGAGGGTGAGGATCAGTTCGGCGACCCTCTTCTCTATGTCTTGCGGGGTGGCAACTTTCATTGGCTGGCGGGCCTCAGATCAAAGGCCTGCAAAATGGCCGGCGTCTGGCTCAGATTGCCAATGACTTTGCGCACGGGCTCCGGCGACAGCTTCACCAGCGTGGGAGTCAGCAGCACGTTGTCCTCCAGGGCGCGCCTGGGCTCGCGCACCACATCCACGATTTCGATTTGATGCCGGTCCGGGAGGTGCTCGCTGCACAGCGCATGCAGATTAGCCCTCGCTTGGAGTGAGTTCGGCCCTTCGCCGGCGACGTACAGGCGAAATCGATAGATTGCAGGTGTCTGGCTCATGGCTTGACGAGGGTGCGGACTGATTTTCTGGCATCCGCGCCCCGGAGGCCCCGGAGTTCCAACTGGCGTGCCACCAGTCCGCTCTGATGCAGCACATCGGAATGCTTTAACACGTCGCGCTCGGCACGCTTCGCTTCGAGCTCACATTCGAGCGCCTTCAGGCGACCGGTCAGATCCACCTCCGCCAGTTTCAGATCAGCGAGCTGGCGGCGCGATTCAGTCTGCACGACCAGTTGCTTGGCTAGTTCCGCCTGCTCCATTTCCCACCGCATGGTGCCCATCAGCACCTCGCCGCCCGCCGTGTAAACATCGGTCAGGGTGATGCCGGCGTTGCTCAGCATCAGCTCCCGCACTTGATTCGAGTGCTCCGTGCCGCGAGACTTGATGATGGTGAGCGCCCGGTTGCGTTCACCGGCATGCACCAGATAGCTCAGGTGGATCCAGGTGTCGGCAATGGTCGAAATTTGCAGCGGCGTGCTTTCGACCTCCGGGGTCACGCTGTCGAGCAGGCTGCTGCACACCATGGTGATGCCTTCAGACTTTACCCAGTCCGTCAGCCGTTCCACCACGCTGTGGGTGATGGGCGAGTTGCCGTGCTTGGACAGGGAGGATACAGGATCGATGACCAGGCATCGTGCCTTCTGCTCTCTTGCCAGCGCCCTGATCCGCATGAAATGCATCTCCGCGCTGATCAGCCCCGTGCGTGCGGAAACAAGCCGCAGCAATCCCCGCTTTTCGAAGCGGTCGAGGCGGATGTTCACGGAAGCCAGATTGCGGACGATTTCCGCCGGGTCGGAGTCGAAGCTGACAAACAAGGTGCGTTCCTTTCGAATGCACGCGGCCTCGGCAAAGGCTCCGCACAAGGTGGATTTGGCCGTGCCAGGCGAACCGGTCACCAGCACACTGGCCCCTCTGAAATAGCCGCCGCCCAGCATCGTATCCAGGCGGGGAACGCCGCTGGAGACGCGCTCGCTGGTGACATTGACGGTCCTGCCAGTCAGCTCGCGGGAGCCCGCTACCTCCACCCCGATCTCACCAATCAAGAATGGCGACTGATTTTCAGCAAACGAGGATCCCCGGTACTTAATCACCCTCAAGCTGCGCTGGCATACACCCTCGACCATCTCGTGATTGAGCGTCATCGCGCAGTCCACCATGAATTGCAGCATGCTGGCGGGGGCCTTGGTTGGCAGGGTTCCCACCTCTCCTCCCATTTTGGTGGTGATGATGGCCGTCAAGCCCCGCTCCAGCAGCCACTCGTGCAGCCGGTAAATTTCCCGTCGCTCCGCCGCAGGATCATCCAACAGCCCAAGCACCACATCCAGGGCATCAAACACGATGCGGCGGGCGCCCAGTTCTTTAACTTTGCCCTCAATCGCCGCCAGCATCCCACCCAGGTCAAAGCTGCCGGATTGCACCAAATCCGGGGTGGGCTGCGCATCCAGAAAGAACAGCTTCTTCTTTTGCAAGGCGGCCAGATCCCAGCCAAACGTCGCCGCATTGGCCGCGATCCTCTGGGGGTTCTCTTCAAAAGCGACAAAGATGCCGGGCTCATTGTGCAGCCGGGCTCCATTCACGAGGGATTGCAAGGCCAGGACGGTCTTTCCCGAACCCGCGCTGCCCTGAATCATCGTGGCACGCCCCTGGGGGATGCCACCGCGGGTCATTTCATCCAGTCCTACAATCCCAGTCTGGCATTTCTTTATCGACCCATAAACACCAAAACTCATGGGCAAGCGTCACGCGGATTCGCTTGATATCAATTGGAGTTATATTTTTTATTTAAATAACATTTTGAACTAATAACTAAATTGAAATCTTAAACGCTTGTACACACTGCCGCTACAGATGGATCAAGCCTTCAATCCTCATGGGCTCGCCGTCCCTTGATCAACCCTGCACTCACTCCTCCACGGTATCCAGTAATTCCACGTCTTCAGGCACCGCAAGCTGAATGACCACACCCCGGGCGGCTAGGATCTCGCCGAGTTCCGCCACTTCCTCAGGCGTGATTTTCAGCACGAGATGGCCGGAATCCTGGCCGGGGCCGTAACGGTTCACCTTCACATCGGCGAGCTCGAAGCCTATGCGGGCGTAGAGCGGGGCCACTTCCGCGCCGGCTTCCACATGAAGGGTCATCGTTTGCCCCTCGTGCTCGACGAGCGACAGCCGGGCCGCTAGCAGCGTGGTGCCGAAACCCTTCCGCTGGAAGTCCTTATGAATGAAGCCAAAGACCAGATGGGCGTAGGGCCCCTCGCCACGGAGTTCCAACCCGCCGCAGCCGATCACCTCGCCTTCCTGCTCCACCACCAGATGATAAGAGGTGCCTTCATCCAAAAACGTGGCGCATTCTTCGAGGATCGACTCGGGGTACGCACCAGGGATATTGGATGCATACACGGCCTCGCAGGCTTCACGATCGGCAGGGGTGTAGTCGCGGATCGTGCAGGGCACGAGGTGGCTGGCGAAGGCTTTAATTTGCAGCATAGGTTTTCGAAGAAAACACCAGAACCGAGCGA
>JAQGPI010000672.1 GCA_028293175.1 Verrucomicrobiaceae bacterium
TGGCCGGCGGTGCCTTCACCCTCGGTTCCAATGTGCGTATCAGCACCCTCACCGGTGCGGACGGCAGTACGATCGATCTGGAGAACGACTATGGCCTGGCTAACACGCTCCAGGTCATGACCCCGGGCACTCCGATTACACTGACCATTGACCAAGTGGCCAACTCCACCTTCTCCGGGCAGATTTCCGACCGTGCGGCCAAGACTACCTTCCTGAACGTCGAAAAGAAGGGCGCTGGCGTGCTGACACTCAATCAGTCCACTACCGCCATCAGCGATTACCGGGGCATGACCAAGATTTCGGAAGGCATCATCGCCGCCCCAGTGCTCAATGTGCGCACCGGCACTTCCTCCATCGGCACCGGCAACGCGGGTCGCGCCCGCAACGTGGGTTCCGCCGACTTGCTCTACATCGAAGACGGTGCCGGCCTTTCCTTCACTGGCACCACTTCCTCCTTCTCCAACCGGCCCTTCACCATCGGCGTGGGAGCCCAGGGTGCGGGCTTGTATGCCAACGGTGTGGGCAACGGCTCCGTGCTGAAGTACCAACAGGAAATGCTGTTTTATTCTGATACGACTGCGGAGGATGTGCTCAGTTATGCCGTCTACTCCGGTGTCGATAAAATTGCTTTCAGCCGGCCCAATGAAGCCGCCACCCTGACCCTGGGCGGCCGCAACCTGGGGGAAAACGTCTTCGCCATGGACTTGCATGACAATGGCGTGGGTGCTGCGGCGAAACCGCTCTCCTTGCAAAAGAGCGGTGATGGCAACTGGGTCCAGGGCCTGTCGCTTGGCAAGAACGTCACCCTCACCAATTGTGGCATCGGCGAAGCAAATATCGGCGATCCCGACGATCTCCAGGATCATTCGGCGATCCGTGCCGCCTTCATCATCACCTGCGCTAGCACCGAGGGCCTTGTGTCCGGGATGCTCGTGACCGGCCATCCCGCCATTCCTCCAGGAGACAGGATTTTCCAGGTCCTCAGCCCCACCCAATTCACTCTGCTCCAGCCCGCCATCGGCAGGGTGAGCAGCTCCCCCGGCGTGACCCTTACCGCCGTGGCGGATTCCGGCAATGACTTCACTGGCAACACCGTCATCTTCCTGGGCAATCTCGCCGTGGCACAGAATGGCGTGCTCGGTGCGGCCACCGGTGCCAACTTGATACTGGCCAATTGCGTCACTCAGAGTGGCAGTCCGCTGGTCACCTGCGCCAGCACCGCCCGTCTGGTGCCCGGCATGGCGCTCAGAGGCCCCACGATTGCCATCGGTGCCAAAGTCGCCTCCGTCCAGGATGCCACGCACTTCACCATGAACATGCCTGCAATTCATGTGCTGGATCTTTCCTTCATCGCCGTCACCCAGGGCAGCAACATCGTGCGCACCACCAGCACTGAAAACCTCTACCCCGGCATGGCGCTCAACTCCATCGGCATCCCCGCTGGGGCCAAGGTGGTGAGCATTGTGGATGACTCGCATTTCAAGATCGATGTCAACGCCCCGGCGGACATGGGCTCGTCCATCATTTACAACGTCTCCACTACCGCCACCAGCACCACCGTCACCGTTCCGAGCACGTCGGGTCTCCAGGTCGGCATGACCATCACCGGACCGGCCATCCTTCCCGGCACCAAGGTCACGCAGGTGGTCAACGGCACCACCTTCAACATCAACGTGGCCGCCACGCACACCTACAACAGCAATGTCGAGATCACCGCCTCCATCACAGCCAGGGCGGCAATTTCCGGGCCGGTTTCGGTCTCCATCACGGCCACCGGCGGCGGCATTGTGCAGCTTATCGGCGGCAACCTGGACCTGCGCGATGTGCAGTACACCAGCGCCAAGACCCTTGCTCTCGATGGTGGTCGTCTGCGCTCCCTGATGGGTAACAACCTGTGGGCGGGCAATATCATCAATGACATCGGCAGCACCGTTGAAGAGGGCCCCGGCTCGGTACTCAGTCTCGCCGGCGGCATCAGCGGTCGCGCGGGCTTCACCAAGATAGGCTTCGGCACCTTGGCGCTGGAAGGCCCTAACACCTTCAGCGGCGGCTTCAACGTGAATGAAGGCGTCCTCCAGCTCAATTACACCCGCAACAACGTGGGCAAGCTCTCCGATGTTTCCGGCCTGACCCTGGGCGGCGGCCGTAAAGGTGCCACTCTGGACATCGTCGGGAATGCCGCTGGCTCCACGGAAAAGGTCCTCAACACCACGTTGAGCCTGGGTCTCAACAGCATCACCCGTTCCGATCCGAATTCCACTACCAAACTCACCTCCAACAACTTCATCATCAACCAGGGCGCCACCCTGGATGTCCAGTACAATGCCGCGCAGGGCTCCGCCGGTGTCGTCGTCACTACGGACCGTCCGAACGACGGTGCGGCCATCGGCAACTCCACCGGCATCCTGGGTGCGTGGGCCACAGTCAATCTTTCCGACTGGGCGGCGAATTCCAATAACGGTGCCGCGCCGAACGATGGGTCGATTATTCCCTACACCGGCTACAAGATCAACACCTGGGAAGGGCCTTTCGCCAACACCACCGTCACCGCCTCCACCACCCAGACCGGTGGCACCACTTACAGCCTGCGCTTTGCAGCGCCCGTTTCCACCATCACCACTCTGGTGGGGGACAATACCCTGCGCGGCGGCGGCATCCTCCAGGCTCCTGCCGCCGGTGCCGTCAGCAACATCATCACCGGAGGGCGGCTGGTGCTGGGCAACAACAACCAGGGCGGCAATCTGGTGATCCAGCAGCACGACACCGCTGGCAGCCTCCAGATCAATTCTGACATTGCCAACGCGAAGGACATTTTCGTCAATGACGCTATCTCCTACGGCTTCAACACCAGCCCGCAGAACAACGCCAACAATCGCTTCTACCTGCCCAGCACCCTCAACAATATTGATTACTACACCGGCATGCCGGTGCTAGGCCAGAACGTCCGCCCCGGCTCTGTCATCAATGGCTTCCAGGCCCTCGG
>JAQGPI010000364.1 GCA_028293175.1 Verrucomicrobiaceae bacterium
CCGCGCCATGTCACGTTAAAACAAGGTGCGCAGCAGCCCTTGAAGGTGATGGCAACGTTCAGCGATGGGCGCATCGAAGACGTCACGCGCTGGTGCAAGTACACGGCGGGCAATACATCCGTGGCTACGATTGATGAGAATGGTCTAGTGAAAGTCAGCGGCCAAGGGGAGGGGACCATTACTGCTTGGTTCCTCAGTCGTCTGAGCATTGCCACCATCACTGTGCCGTTTGAGCAAAAGGTGAATACCGCCGCCTTCGCCAGCTTCCAGCCGCGCAATTTCATTGATGAGCGCGTGATCGAAAAGCTGCGCGAACTGAACGTGCCGCCCTCGCCGCTGTGCACGGATGAGGAGTTCATCCGCCGCGCCTTTATTGATACTATCGGCGTGCTGCCGACGCCCGAGGAAACCGTGAGTTTCTTGGCTGATAAGAGTCCCACAAAGCGTAATGCACTCACTGAGGCCCTGCTCAAGCGCCCGGAGTTCATCGACTATTGGAGCTACAAATGGAGCGACCTTTTGCTGGTGAACAGCAACAAGCTGCCGGTCACCCAAATGTGGAGCTACTACCAGTGGATCCGCCGCAACGTGGAGCAAAACACACCTTGGGATGAATTTGTGCGTGAACTGGTCACTGCCACCGGCAGCACGCAGGAAAATGGCGCGGGTAACTTTTTCATCCTGCACGACGAGCCGACAAAGACGGCTGAAACAGTGAGCGTGGCTTTCCTGGGCATGAGCATCGCGTGCGCAAAATGTCACAACCACCCGATGGAAAAGTGGACTAACGATCAGTACTTTGCTTTCGCCAATCTGTTCGCCCGCGTACGCGCCAAGAATGGCGGCGTGAAAGACGAGCAAGTGATCTTCAGCGCCACGGATGGCGACCTCGTGCAGCCTCTCACTGGCAAGCCACAGCAGCCTGCGCCGCTGGATGCAGCGCCTGTGAGCATGACCTCCACGCAGGACCGTCGCATTGCCATGGCGAAATGGCTGACTGCCCCAGCCAACCCGTATTTCTCCCGTAGCATTACCAACCGCGTGTGGGCCAATTTCTTTGGTGTGGGCCTTGTTGAGGCCGTGGATGATCTGCGCATGACCAATCCGGCGAGCAATGAGAAACTGCTGAGTGAAGCCGCCGCTCATCTGGCGAAGGACAAGTTTGATTTGAAGAGCCTGATGCGGGTAATTTTGCAAAGCCAGGCCTATCAGCGCAGCAGCGTACCGATGGCCGAAAATCAGGCAGACCGGCGTTTTTACTCCCGCTACTATCCGCGCCGTATGATGGCGGAGGTGATGCTTGATGCGGTCAGCCAGGTGGCAGCCGCGCCCACAGCCTTCGAGACGAACCGCCGCAACGCCAACAAGAAGAATGGCGAAGCTTATCCCATGGGCTATCGCGCCGTGCAGTTACCGGACAGCAACACCACGAGCTACTTCCTCAACACCTTTGGCCGCCCGGATCGCGAGCGCACCTGCGAATGCGAACGCACGAATGAGCCGAGTATGGCGCAAGCACTGCACATTGCCAATGGCGACACACTTAACAAAAAGCTCAGCCAGCCGGGCAACCGTCTCGATGTGCTTTTGACGAGCGGAAAAACCGATGCCCAGATCGTGGACGAAGCCTGCCTGCTGGCGCTCTCACGCCATCCTACTGAGATGGAAAAGCCACGCATGACCACGCTGCTCGCTAGTGCCAAGCCGGAGGAGAAGAGGATGGTACTGGAAGACTTGTTCTGGGGCCTGATGAGCTCACGTGACTTTGTGTTCAATCATTGACAGGCAACTCCACTTTGTTGATTTCTATGTCTGCTTTTACGCCGATTGCCTGCCTCTGTTTCTTCACCGCCATGGGTTCTGCTTTGGCCGTGCCTGTGGATTATGCGAAACAAATCGCACCATTGCTGGCGGACCGTTGCGCTGATTGTCATGCGGCCTCTGACCCGGATGGTGACTTCGCGCTCGATACCTTTGATGCCTTGCTCAAGGGCGGGAAGACGGGGCGTGCCATCGAAGTGGGCAAAGCTCAAGATTCGCTGTTGGTGAAGTTCCTCGAAGGCCGTAGCGGCAAGACGGGCAAAAATCAGTTCATGCCTCCTGGCAAGAAGGAGCATCTCAGTACCGAAGAGATTGCACTCGTGCGCCAATGGATTGACGAAGGTGCTAATGGTGTGGCCAGCGGCCCTGTCGTCAGTCCTTTAGCAAAGCTACCGAAGGTGGCGTCCAAGTCCGGATTGAAGCCGGTGTATGCGGTGGAAGTGGCACCCCAAGGCAAGGTGATGGCGCTGGGCCGTTTCGGATTGGTCGAGCTGCTTGATGGCACCACGCGCAAGAGCTTGCGGGTGCTGGTGGATATTGAAGGTAAGGCCTCGGCCATGGCGTTCAGTGCCGACGGCACCTCGCTGTTTGTCGCAGCCGGCGATGCGGGCGTGAGCGGCGTCGCCTATCAATTCAATGTCGCGGACGGCAAGCTGGTGCGGAAGTTTGCTGGGCACACCGATGCGCTTTATGCATTGGCGATTTCGCCAGATGGCAAGCAGTTGGTGACCGGTGGTTATGATCAAAAGATCAAGCTCTGGGATCTCGCCACGGGCAAGGAAAAGGCCACGCTGAAGGGTCACAATGGTTGCATCAATGCCCTGGCCTTCCGCCCCGATGGGAAGGTGCTGGCAAGCGCCAGTGCAGATCGTACCATCAAGCTTTGGGACGCCATCAGGGCCACGCGGCTGGATACCTTTTCGCAACCATTGAAGGAACAGTTCGCCGTAGCCTTCTCCGCTGATGGCAAGACTTTGGTCGCGGGCGGTGCCGACAGTCGCATCCGCCAGTGGCAGATCAGCGACAAAGCTACGGAGGGGAGTAACCCCATCCTGGAAACCAAATTCGCCCATGAGGGATCGGTACTGAGGCTAGTGATGTCGCCGGATGGCAAATCGCTCGTCTCCACCGCTTCCGATCGCACCATCAAGCTCTGGGACCCGGCGCATGTGACGCAACGTCTGCAATTGGAGCCGCAAAGCGACTGGGCTTCCGGCGTCGCTTGGGTGACGACGAGCAGCATAGTTGCCGGGCGTCAGGATGGTACCACTGGAGTGTACGATACTGTAACAGGAAAGATCGTGCCAGTGGTGGCAGCCACTCCGGCTCCCGCATTAAAGATGGTCGCTGCCAAGAAAATGCCGACCGCTAAGCCCGGCGCACCCGTCCTCATGCGTTTGGAACCACGCGGATTCCAGAGCGGTGTCAACACCACCATCAAGGCCACGGGCAAGGGACTGAATGGACTCACGGAGGTGAAGACCAGCGACGCGCAGTTGAAGATCACGGCTGTGGTGAGTGCTGATGGCACGAGCGCAGAGCTGTCGGTTGTTTCACCCAAGGAGCTGCTACGCGGAGGCTACGATGTCAGTGTAATGACGGCGGGCGGTGCAAGTGCAAAACTGAAACTGTATGCTGATGATGTTCGCCAAGTGATGGTCGCGGCAGCTGCAGCTCCCTTGGATCTAGCGAGCGCTGCGGATTGCTGGGGAACGCTCACAGCCACGGGCCAGCGCGATGACATCGCGTTCACCGCGAAGGCGGGCCAGACCATTGTGCTCGATCTTGCTGCACGCCGCGTGGAGTCGAAGGCGGACACGATTCAATTGGAAGTGTTCGATGCGAATGGGCGGCGGCTGGAGAGCAGCCATGGGCTCGACAGCGGCACAGATCCCTTCATCGCTTTCAAAGCTCCTGCGGAGGGACGTTACGCGGCGCGTGTGAGCGAGACCACGCTGGAAGGTTCGGCAGACCATGCTTACCGCCTTACGCTTGGTACCGTGCCTTATGTGGTCGGCTGGTGGCCTTTATCGGTGAAGGCCAATGCCGAGAGCGAAGTGAAGCTGGTGGGCTACAATCTGCCTGCGCCCAGCGTAGTCGTGAAAGCCGCCGCTGAAGGCATAGCCGCCCTGCCTTTGGATGCCGCCATCTACCGTTCACGCATGGCGATGAATGTGAAGGTAAGCGCTCTTCCGGAAATGGTGGAGCATGAGCCTAACGATATGCCTGCCACGGCGCAGGCCGTGACGGCACCCGTTTCAGTAAATGGCCGCATCCTAGTGGATGATAAGCCGGAGGCTGCCGATGCTGATCTCTACGCCTTCGAAGCTAGGGCCGGCGAGGAATGGATGATTGAAACGGAGGCCGCTCAAGCAAAGACGCCCACGGATACGCGAATTGAAGTGCTGGATGCCGATGGCGCGCCGGTTGAGCGCTTGAAGCTGCAGGCCGTGCGCAGCTCGTTTAATAACTTCCGCAGCGTGGATGCTGACAATCCCGACATTCGGTTGGAAAACTATACGGAGACAGGCCTGGACGAGTACGTCTATTTCAATGGCGACGTAATGAAGACCTTCCGCGTGCCACGTGGTCCTGATGGTGGCTTCTTGTTCTATAGCAGTGGCAACAAACGTCGTGCCTACTTTGATACCACCGCTACCGGCCATCCTTTGGATGAGCCGTGCTATGTGGTGGAGCCGCTGAAATCCGGACAGCAGCCGGTGGCCAACGGCCTGCCCTTGCTATCATTGACCTATGCCAATGACGATGAGGGCCTGCGCAAACTAGGCAGTGATTCGCGAATGCATTTCACCGCGCCCGCCGCGGGTAAATACTTGGTGCGTGTGACAGACTCGCGCGGCTGGAGCGGCGAACGTTTTGCCTATCGTCTCGTAATCCGTAGGCCTGCTCCCGATTTCGCTGTGAAGCTTAGCGGCGATAACCCCAAAGTGGGTGAGGTCGGCTCCATGGGCTTCTCATTGCGTGCCGAGCGAACGGATGATTTTGAAGATGCGATCGAGGTGCGCGTGCAGGGACTGCCGAAGGGCTGGTTTGCTTCATCGCCGATCGTCATTCAGGCTGGCCATACGCTTGCCAGCGGCTCGCTTTGTGCCGAGCCCGGTGCGGCGAAGGACGGCGATTGGAGCAAGGTCACCCTCACTGCGGTTTCCGGCAAACTCAGCCATGCGGTGAACAATTTTGGCAAGGTGGAGCCGGCAGCGAAGCCGGGCTTCATTGCCAATCTTGAACCCAGCCTGAACGATCAAGCGGTGAAACGCACCGGTTCGCAGCCGCAGGTGATCACCATCGTTCCCGGCCGCCTTGCCAGTGCTTTCATCCGCGTGGAACGCAATGGCAACGAAGGTATTCTCAACTTCGACGTCCACAACCTGCCGCATGGCATCATCGTGGATGACATTGGCCTCAACGGCATTCAGGTGCGTGAGAAGGAAAACGACCGTGAGATCCGCTTTGCCTGCGCCAAATGGGTGCCCGAGCAAGAGCGCCTCATTCATGCCACTGTTAGTTCCGCCCGAGCGGAAGCAGACAGCGCGGGGCTGGCCACCAGCTTCCCGGTGCGGCTGCGCGTGGTTAAAGAAGCTACCGTGGCGGGCAAATAGGCCTTCGTGGAAAAGTTTCATTTACGTGTCCTGAAACGTTTTTCTCGTTCGTCGTATTGTTGACCGAGCGAACTTAAACGAATACCAACGGACACGTTATGACCACCCCTACACCCCACGGATGCATGCTGCTCTTTCGCGGCATGGAATGGACCAAAGCCCTCTCGCCCGAGGAAGCGCAAAAAGTTATGGGCCAGTGGATGGCTTGGTTTGATGAGCTGATCAAGGACGGTCGCGCCACCTCCGGCAGTCCGCTTGAGGCCGCAGGCAAGGTCGTCTCGGGCGCAGGTGGCAAGGTCGTCGTCGATGGCCCCTATGCGGAATCAAAAGAGGCCGTGGGCGGTTATTTCTACCTCACGGTAAAGACCTTCGAAGAAGCCATGTCCATCGCGCAAGCCTGCCCCGGCTTGCCGCATGGAGCCGTGGTGGAGGTCCGGCCCATCGCCGGTGAGTGCGCCCTTGCAGAGCAGTTCTAATTCAACCTATTTCTCTCACATGAGCAGTCCAAACGAAGCCAGCCGCGAGCTCGTTCTCACCCGGATAATCGATGCCCCACGGGAGAAGCTTTTCAGAGCGTGGACCCAGCCCGACATCATGATGCAGTGGTTCACTCCTCCCCCGTGGAAGGTGACTAAAGCGGAACTCGACGTGCGCCCAGGCGGCAGTCAAATGGTGCTTATGAGCGGTCCTGATCGGATGGAAATGCCCTGCTTCGGAGTGTATTTGGATGTCGTCGAGAACGAGCGCCTTGTCTGGACCGATGCCTACACCAAAGCTTGGGAGCCCTCTGAAAAACCTTTTATGACCGCCACCATTACCTTCGAAGACGAGGACGGCAAAACCCGCTACACGGCTCGTATCCTGCACTGGACCGTCGCCGACCGCGAGGCCCATGAAAAGATGGGCTTCCATGAGGGTTGGGGCATTGCCACCGATCAATTGGCCGCCCTCGCGGCCACTCTCTAATTCACACCTTCCATTTACCCATTCATTGCCTCCTATGTTCCGCAAAATCCTCATCGTCCTCGCCCTTGCCATCGCAGTTTTCCTGGTGATCGCCTCCAGGCAGCCTGATCATTTTAGTACCACGCGTTCCGCTACCATCCAGGCGCCTCCAGCGACGGTCTTCCCGCTGGTGAACGACTTCCATAAATGGGAGGACTGGTCGCCTTGGGCCAAGCTTGATCCCAATGCAAAAAACAGCTTTGACGGCCCCACGGAAGGCGTGGGCGCTGGCTTTGGCTGGTCTGGCAACGGCGATGTGGGCGAGGGCCACATGAAGATCACTGAAAGCAAGCCTGCCGAACTCATCAAAATCGACTTGGTGTTCAAACGTCCCATGGAAGGCACCAACATCACTGTCTTCACCTTCAAGCCGGAAGGCACGGGCACCGTGGTGAGCTGGACTATGTCCGGCGAAAATAACTTCCTCAGCAAGATGGTCAGCGTGGTAATGAACTGCGACAAGATGATGGGCGACTGGTTCGAAAAGGGACTCGCCAGCATGAAGGCCAAGGCTGAAGCCACTCCAAAGGCCTGAGATCTGTTTGAATATCACCTCATACCCAAAGATCCTTATGCTCGACAAGCCAGAGATCGTACAGACAGAAGCACAACCCACCGCCGTCATTCGCCTCACTATTCCGCGTGAGGAAATCGGGACAGTCATGGGGCCCGCCATGGGTGAAGTGATGGGCGCTGTTGCCTCAGCGGGCCTTACTCCCATCGGCCCGATGTTTTCGCATCATTTCAAAATGAGCCCCGACACCTTTGACTTCGAGGTGGGCGTGCCCGTGAGCGCGCCAATCACAGCTTCGGGCCGTGTGCAATCAAGCCAGTTGCCCTCTGCCAAGGTCGCTCGCACCGTTTATCGCGGGCCTTATGAAGGGCTTGGCGAGGCGTGGGGCGAATTTAAAGACTGGATCGAAACTGAGAATCTTCCTCAGGCCCCCAATCTTTGGGAACGCTATCTCACGGGTCCTGAGTCGGGCCCGGACTCCTCCACCTGGAGCACAGAACTCAACCAGCCTCTCACCAGCTAAGCCTTTACTTTATGCCTCTTCCAGCGTCCTATCCTTCCTTAACCCCCGCCATTGCCGTGGCGGATGCCGCCA
>JAQGPI010000374.1 GCA_028293175.1 Verrucomicrobiaceae bacterium
ACAAACCGCGCCTCACTGGTACGCAGCGCTTCCTCGGTTCGTATCCGCTCGGTTATATCCAGCATCGTGCCGAGAATAGCCGGCCGACCCTCGTACTCCGTACGGCCTCCATGTACTTCCACATGAATCACTGTTCCGTCGCTGCGAAGCGCACGAAGCTGATAGTGAATGCTCTCCGCTACGCCTTCCAGCCGCCTGCGGACATTGTCGCTGACCAAAGCGCGGTCCGCTTCAAAAACGAACCGGCTGATCGGCTGCGAGGTCAGGTCTTCCTCTGATCGACCAAAAATTTCGGTCATCTTCGGGTTCACATGCACGAACCTGCCATCCTGAATGACATAGATACCCACGATCGACTGCTCGACCAGACTGCGAAAATTGATGCCCGTCGCGAGCAGCGCCTCTTCCGTGTCTTTGAGAGGTTCGATATCTAGAGCGGCCATGGCGGGAGAATCCATAAGGGTATCTTACAGCATGTTGAGAGGAAGTCTCGTTCGGTGGTGACCTTCGTCCAAAGCTTTTGCAATTGCCGCTCTTCCTTCTATTCTGTGACACATGAAATCCGATTCCCCTTCCCGTTCTCTCTTGCTGCCGGTGCTGCTAGTAGTGGCAGCCCTCGCGTACCGGGTGGCCAAGCTGAAGTTTGGCATGACGGATGTGATCCCCAATTTTGGTCCGTGGATGGCGCTAGCCTTCGCTGGCAGCATGGTGATGCCGCGTACTTTCGCCTGGTGGGTGCTGCCTGCACTATTCATCGCCTGTGATCGCTACATCGGTAGCGGCCATATGGGCACAATGTGGACCGTTTACGCCTGTTATGGCATCGCCGCCTATGCAGGCAGCCGCCTTCGCAAGCGCTCCAGCGTGCTGCTTACCCTGGGTGGCACAGCCATCGGCTCCTTGATCTTCTACATCGTGACCAATACCCAGGCTTGGTACGCGAATCCCGTGTATGCCAAGTCCATGGCCGGTTGGCTCCAGGCCTTGACGGTCGGAGATCCTCTCTATCCTCAAACCTGGATTTTTGGCATGAAAAGCATGATGGGCGATCTTGGTTTCGCTCTCCTCCTCGTCGTTGCCTACAACAGCGAGGCGATTGTCCGCCGTCTTCGGGCGCTGCCTGTTCTGTCTGCACCGCAGGTTGTGGCTCATTGACCACAGTCAACGGACACTCTCACGCGTAGCCTTCTTGGGAGAACCATTCCCAAGAAGCGCGGCTATCATCTCCGTCTCGAACGGGTTAAGACAGCTTGGCTGCTCTCACGCCTCAATCCTTTCTTTCGTTTCTCATGAGTTTTTTTGACAAGCTTTTCGGCAAAAAGTCCGCTCCCACACCCGAAGCCGCCGCACCAGCCCAGGTGATCATTCCTGAACCTGCCGCCATCGCCGAGGGAATCGTTGCCGGCTCCCCTGATCCAGACGAGGCCGACAAGCCTCAGCTCATCAAGATCTTCGACAGTTATGGTCGTGAACTCATGATCCCCCGTGCGGAGTGGAGGGATAAAGTCCTCATGTCAAATCTCCAGGAAGCCTGGAACGATCCCGACAAGCTCGGCCCTCTGATTGTCCAGGCCCTGCGCGACGAATTTTACTCTGAAGTCATTGGCGCCGCGGAACAGGTGCAGCGCATTGATCCTAATCCCGCGCGCGGCGCAGTGCTTTTGGGCCTTGTCTATCAGAAGAACAACCGCCTCAAGGATGCCGAGGACGTGCTCAACTCCTACCTCACAAATCACGGTGACAATGGCGTCGTGTACACCAACCTCGCCAAAATTTATACTCAACAGGGCCAGCAAAGCCGGGCTGAAGAGACGCTCTGGCAGGGCCTGCAAGTAGACCCCAACCAGGATAACGGCGTGGCCATGTATGAGCACCTCTGCCGCGAGAAAGGCGGCGAAGCGGCCGGCCTGGAAGCTTCACGCCGTCTGGCGGCCCTCCCCGGAAGCTGGCGCGCGCAGTTGACGCTGGCGCGCTCCGCCCTGCAAGCCGGCGATCTGGAGAAAGCGCAGTCACTGCATGAGGAATGCCTTGCTCATTGCGGTCGGCCCGTGCCCCAGGATGTGCTCATGCAGATCAGCGGCGATCTGGGCCTGACCGGTCATCTCATGGAGCTGGTGCAGGCGACCGAACCTCTCTTCGACGCTGCCATCCACGGCCTGCCTGTGGGCAATAACCTCTTCCGGGCCTACCTTGATCTCGGTCAGCTTGATCAGGCCCGTGCTCTGGTGGACCAGCTCTACGCGCAGCAGCGTCCAGATTGGAAGGAATCCCTCGGCGCCTGGGACACTCAGCTCGCACAGGCGGGCGTGGAGATTTCCCCTGCCGATCCGCAAAAGCCGATCCGCATAGCCGTTTTGAATATCGATGGCCCCGTATGGCTGAATTCCGCCGCTCCTGGCGCCGAACTCTTCGAGGCCAAGGAGGACTACAGTTTGCGCATCGCTTTTCTTGGCAGCAGCGGCGAGACCTCCGCCCCGGCCGAGCAGGTGGAACGCCAGCTTGCTGATGCTCCCGGCCGCCTCAGCCGCATGATTCCCCTCTACTTCGCGGAACAGATTCACCTCGGCACTGACGAACGTGCCCAGGCGCTCATTCCTTGGATCGCCGAGCAGGATGCTTCCGGCTTCGTCTTCTCCGGCCATTCTTGGGAGACAGAAACCGCCGTGCAGATTGCCACTCAGGGTGAGATAAAAAATGATTATTTGGTTGTCTCACACCTTATTGCCAAAGGTGATATCTGGACAGTGGAGTTACGCCTGCTGCGCACGATTGATGGCACGGAGCAGGGCACCCTCAGCGCCAGCTTCCCGCCTGATTCGCCGCAGGATGCCCTGCCTGAGCTGAGCCGGAAGCTTATGGAGCTGCTGGAAAAGCAGGCTGAAGCCGAATTGAAAAGCTTTCCCCCGGCCTACCAGATTCCCACCGACAGCTCCTTCCCGCTTTACTTGTTGCGGTTGGAGCAGCTCCTGGCGATTCGTTGCGCCGCCACGGACGGCACGCCTTCAGGCTTCCTGAATGGGGAACGCGAAATCATCGATGGCACCATGCAGCTCTGCCTTGCTCATCCGGAAAGCGCCACCCTGCGCCTGCTGCTCGCGCAGACTCTTCTCAGCATGAGGAAGGTTCGGCCTGATATCATGCCTGAGTTCAGGGACAAAATTCTGCTCCTCCAGTCAGAAAAGCCACTCTCGCCACCTGCCCACGGGGTGCTGAAGCGGATGATGGATGAAGCCGTGCGGGTCTAAAATTACTTCCACCAGTTCAGCCACGATTTCTGCTGATCGTCAGGGGCAGTCGAGGCTGGTGCGTGAGGGATGATGCGGCGCGGCGGTTCGGGTGCAGGCTCTTCTTCCTTGGGCACCGACTTCACGCTGGCTAGAGGCAAAGGCATACCAAACACGGCGTTCCGCTTGGCGCTCACGAAAGATTCGCCGTTGGGACTCGCCATCACGCGCGGCATCGGCCGGAGCGTTATAGGTTCCGACGATTCAGGCTCAGGCTTTGACACTTCAAAGCTGGCACCCTCGCTCATAGGCCTCAGCTTTTCCGCAGCGGCGGCGATGGCTGCGAGATGATCCACAGAAGCGGCAGGAGCAAATCCCTCAAACAACTTTAAGGCACCAGCTTCCACGGGGGAATGAATCACGAGAGGTGCCTCATCCGGGATGAATGGCGCAACGATGTCGGCAGTAACAACGGGTTTTCCCCGTACAGGTTCAATCGGCCCTTCGTTGACCATCGCCATTCGGGGCTCCGCTGAAAACGGCGTCATGGCCATTTGCAATCCTTGCGGAGCAGGCTCCACGCTTATTTCAATCATGTCGGGAAGCGGCGCGCCCTCCGCGATCACCGGCCGGTGTTCATGCACGACAGGATCAAAAGTAATCGATGCCGCCAAGGCTGCGCTCATGGGTAGCTCTTCCACCACCGGCAGAGGTTCCAGGCCCAAAATCCACGCATCACCACCGTTTCCTTCGCTCAAGGCTTCGAAGTCGCTTTCAATGGCAAGCAGGTTCAAATCCATCACTGGTGGCAGCGCCATGGCATCTTCAGGAAGGCCGGCAGCAGGGGCAAGCTCCGCCAACGGCTCAATGAGAGGCAACGATATTGCTTCGCCAGTTGGCATTGTGACCTGTTCGACAAATGGCGATTCCATCGTTTCCACAATGGGAGCAATCGCCAGTTGAGGGTCAGGCATTAACACCGCCTCAACCATGGGTCTTACCTCTGCGGCAGCAACGGCCTCGATCACAGGTCCTTGCAGCACGGGTTCCACAGGCTCCTCAGGTACCAATACTCTTGGTGCGGCAAGCATTGGCGCAGGCCGCTGCCGCGGCTTCATCGCACGCCAAGCCAGCGCACTAGCAGCAAGCAACATCGCCATCCGCGGATTGCGCATGCGGCTGATCATTGATCCTGTGACAATGCCCGCTGCCAGCACAGCTTCGGCACTCCAGGAGATGGTGCCACCATCAGAAGTGGCGTTGGGCGTGGAAGCATCCATATTGTTAAAGAATGTGAATAATAAAGGTTTGTTGGTCAAGTAGGCAAATGCTTGTCTTTTCCGTTTCCTATTCGGCTCGCGCCGCATAAATGAGTCCAAAGGTGACCGATATTGTCACTTGCCGGTCGCATGAAGTCGTTGTTGTTGGGTCAGGCCCCTCATTTCCCAAACGACCATGGCTAAATCGAAAGCTCCCACCGATCCAAAGCCCAAGACCCTTGCCAAAACGAAGTTCTGGATTGGCTTCGACCTGGGCGGCACCAAGATGCTGGCCACCGTGATGGATGCGGATTATCGCATTGTAGCCACCGCCAAGAAATCCACCAACGGCAGTGACGGCCCAATCAAAGGCAAAAAGAAGATCGTCGCAGCCATCAAGGAGGCCATTGAGGACTCAGGCTATGATCCCAAGTGCTTGCAAGGCATTGGCATCGGCTGTCCGGGCTTGGTGAATCCAGCCAAAGGCATCCTGCTTTCCGCCCCTAACTTGGGCTGGCACAATGTGGGCCTGCGTAAGCTCCTACAAACGACCTTCAAGGCGCCCGTCGCGGTGCTGAAC
>JAQGPI010000396.1 GCA_028293175.1 Verrucomicrobiaceae bacterium
AATGTCCTGGATCGCGACGCCGGCACCGTCGCCTGCATCGCTGCCGGAATGGCACGCGGAGCCCACCTGTTTCGCGTTCACAACGTGCCAGCGGCCGTGGAGGCGGTAAAAATGCTGTGGGCGCTTAATCCAGATCCAGCTCAGGCTTGAAATCGGCAGCGTGGTAGGAACTGCGCACCAGCGGAGCGCTGGCCACGTGGCGGAAACCCTTCTTCGAGGCGATCTGCTTGTAGTTCTCGAAGGTATCCGGGTGGACATACTCGACCACGGGCAGGTGATTGGGAGAGGGGCGCAGGTACTGCCCGAGGGTGAGGACGGTGACGCCGTTCTCCAGCAGGTCGTCCATAGCCTGGAAAAGCTCAGTCTCGGTTTCACCCAGGCCCAACATAAGGCCGCTCTTAGTGGCGCACTTGCCGCCCAGTTCCACGGCCATTTCCTTGGCGCGCTTCAGCACGTGCAGGGAACGGTGATACTGAGCGCGGGAACGCACAAGGGGGGTGAGCCGCTCGACGGTTTCCAGGTTGTGATTGAAAATGTGCGGGCGCGCCTTCATCACGGTGAGCAGGGCGTCGTCCTTGTCGTTGAAGTCCGGCACCAGGATCTCGATGGTGATGCCGGGCTGCTCGGCACGCACGGCTTCGATGGTCTTGGCAAAATGGTCGGCGCCACCGTCGGCCACGTCGTCACGCGCCACGGCGGTGATCACGATGTGGTTGAGCTTCATGCGCTTCACCGCCTGGGCCACGCGCTGCGGTTCGTCAGCCTCCAGGGCGAAGGGCTTGGCGGTCTTCACCGCGCAGAATCCGCAGGCACGGGTGCAGCGGTCGCCGGCGATCATGAAGGTCGCAGTCCCCTGGCTCCAGCATTCCCAGCGGTTCGGGCACTGAGCCTCCTCGCAGACGGTATGCAGCTTCAGGTCGCTGATGAGCGCCTTGGTGCTCCAGAATACAGGGTCACGAGGCAGTTTGACGCGGATCCAATCCGGCTTCTTCTCCTTGTGCAGTAGGGGGTCGATCTTGCTTGCCATTGTCAACGCACCATACGCAACACCGGGCGCGGGACAAGGGGGGAAAGTAGCCGCAGCACTGGTATAGGCGATTGACCGAGTAGGGGACGCCACACTCGCGCTAATTTTGGTTTGATCCGGTCGGATCGAGTCGGATTTACCCCGAAAACCACCCAAAATCACCCCGGCGGAGTGATCCGAGGGGGCGGCGAGTGGTTGCATTCCATGGCCTCCTGCAATGTAGCAAGGCGCAGGGGCTTGTCTTGAGGACAGTGCGCAGTTGTAGACGGGAGAAGCTCTCTCTTTGCCGGAATGTTTGAACCGCCAATGGAACCGGATGAACGCAAATAATACCGCTGTAAACGTCGTCCTCAGAGGTTCCCATTTGCGTCCATCCGGCTCCATTGGCGGTTCAAATCATTCATCCCCAGTCCCCAAAATACTTTGATGCTTGAATCCTGCCAAGGGGAACGCGACAGAAACGACAATGGAAATCCCCATCATCGATCTAGGCAGCGACGAGCACTTCATGCGCGAGGCCCTGCGGCAGGCGCGCAAGGCGGCTTCCCAGGATGAAGTGCCCATCGGCGCGGTGATCGTGCATGAGGGCAAAATCATCGCCCGTGCCTGGAATCAGGTGGAGACGCTCAAAGATGCCACCGCCCATGCGGAAATGCTGGCGCTGACTCAGGCAGAGAGCGCGATGGAAGACTGGCGGCTGAACGAATGCGATCTCTATGTGACCAAGGAGCCCTGCCCCATGTGCGCCGGTGCCATCGTGCATTGCCGGGTGCGGCGGGTGATTTTCGGTTGCCTCGATCCCAAGGGCGGCGCGGCCGGGGGCTTCTGGAATCTGTTACAGGCCCCAAACCTCAACCACCGTTGTGAAATCACCCCCGGCGTGCTGGCCGATGATTCCATTTTCATTCTGAAGTCGTTCTTTGCCGAGGCCCGCGCTCGTCGTGCGGCTGGCGAAAACCATGTGAAAGGCATTGGCAGGCTTGGCGACGAACCGGCGAATGATGGCTTGAATGCGTGAAATCGGCGGATAGCTGTCACCTTCCATGATCCGCGCCTTTGTTCTATTGCTGCTATTGTCCGGCCTCGGCTGGGGACTGTTCGGTGAGCAGGCGAAAGGGCGGTTCAGAAAGGTGGACGAAACCTTCGTGGATTTCCTGCTGGCCAATGCGCGCGGGCAGTTCAAACCAGACCCGGCAAAACTGGGCGAGGTGGTATTTGTACGGCTGCGCGAAGAGGACAAAAAAGAGTACTCGTCCTGGCCCCCGCGTCCGATTGATTACCTCATGGTGACCAAGGGACTCGCCGCCTACGAGCCTTCGGTGCTGGTGGTTGCCGATCCACTGAGCTGGCCGGAGCCGAAGCTTGATTCCATTCCCGAGCTTGCTCAAACGCTGTTGCCCATCCCCAGCGTGGTCCTGGCGGCAGAGGCCACGGAGAAGGACAAGGCGGATGAAATGACCATTGCTTTTGCTCGCGACCATTTGCCTTCCATCGAAAGGCTAGGCGGTGAGTCTCAACAGCTAACGGAGTTGCCCTTGCTGGCCCGTGTGCCAGAGCCCGCGCTGGTGCCGGAACGCGATATCGGCATAATCACAAAACCGCATCTGTCGCTGGCTCTGCGACATGAGAAACATGCCGTTCCCTCGCTGGTACTTGCAGCAATCAGCCGTGCCACGCGAACGCCTTATTCAAGTCAACGGCTGCACACCGGACCGGGAGCGGGAATGCATTTGGGAAGTGATCGTTTCATTCCGCTGGAGACAGACGGAACGTTCAAGCTTGCCGCTGTACCGGTCCCAGCCGTTAATGGGTTGGAACTGATGACCAACAGTATCATTGATGCTGATCCTGCGGTTACCAAAACTCTGGGCAAGGGTAAAACCATCGTGATGGGCATCGACAACGATAGCAAAACAGCCACTTCTGCGCGCACTCAGGCACAAGCCATCGCGGGATTGCTCACCCTGCCGCAGTTGCATGAAGTGGGCCGCACGGGTCAGACCATCATCTGGATCATCGCCGGGCTGGCTGGCATGAGTCTCCTGCTGTTGCCGAAGCAGAAGGCCACCTTCCGCACGCTGGCACTGCTGTTCATCGTCGTGCTGTGCAGCTATGTTGCCTTCCTCGCTGATCTGGTGTGGTTTCCGCTCACCATCCCCGCTAGCCTGATTCTCGGCGCCGGGGCTTTCACCAGACTGTTTGGCTATGATCCGAACAGCGTGAAAAGGCGCAAGGCTGGAAAATTCTACAGCCTGCGTTGAGATGGCGCGATGCTAGGCCGTGTTTGAAAACTGGCGATGGACTCTGGAAAGTACTCATCACGCTCCGCGTGATGTTCTCTGACGCTGCGCATAGGACGCGTTTTTCATCAGCCTTGCGACGCTTGCATTGCATCGCACAGGGTCCATCACGCGGAGCGTGATGAGTACTTTGCAAGCATCAAGCCAAGCACTTCCAGTTTTTCAAACACGGCCTAGCATAGCCGCCTTGATCCTCAGGCTACTCCGCGTTAAGCACTGCGCCTGACTTACTAAGTGTTGTGCAACTCTTACTCAGACTCTTTTTCGTCCTCATCACTCACTCATGAAGCCCTATTTCATCACCACCGCCATCGACTACACCAATGCCGCGCCGCATATCGGCCATGCTTATGAAAAGGTGCTGGCGGATGTGATGGCGCGCTATCAGCGGCTAGCGGGGCGCGAGGTTTATTTCCTTACCGGCGTGGATCAGCATGGCCAGAAGGTGCAGAAAAAAGCCGCTGAAGCAGGCCAGGAACCGCAGGCTTTTGTCGATAGCATCACCGAGCATTTCACCGCGCTATGGGTGAAGCTGGGCGTGCATTATGATGGCTGGGCCGCAACGACGGCCGAGCCGCACAAGAAAGTGGTACAGGCGATCCTGACGAATCTGCACAATGCCGGACAGCTCTACAAGGCACCGCGCCAGGGCTTCTACTCGGTACGCCAGGAGCAGTTTTTGACTGACAAGGAACGTCGCGAAGACGGCACCTGGAGCGAGGAATGGGGCGAGGTGGTGGAGCTTGAAGAAGAGAACTGGTACTTCAAGCTGAGCGAGCACGTCGAATGGCTGAAGGGCTACATCCGCAGCCATCCGGACTTCATTTTCCCTGCCTTCCGCGCCAATGATGTGATCAATGCCCTGGAAGGTTCCGGCGGCATTGACCTGTGCATCTCGCGACCGAAAGCGCGCCTTACCTGGGGCATTCCGCTGCCGTTTGATCCAGACTTTGTGAACTATGTATGGTTCGATGCGCTGGTGAATTACATCAGCTTCGCGGGCTACCTCGCTGATGAAGTGGGCAATACCGGCCTGCCGGATTTCAAGCGCCTCTGGCCCGCGAACGCGCATGTGATTGGCAAGGACATCCTGAGCCCGCCGCACGCCATCTACTGGCCCACGATGCTGCACGCGATGGGCTTCAGCGATGAAGAGATCCCGCAACTGATCGTCCACGGCTGGTGGAATCTGCGCGGTGGCAAGATCAGCAAGAGCGTAGGCAACATCATCGATCCGAACGCGCTGGCGGATACCTTTACGCCCGATGGTTTGC
>JAQGPI010000437.1 GCA_028293175.1 Verrucomicrobiaceae bacterium
GGGAAAGGCGATATCAGCGCCATCACCAGCCGCGCCAAGAAAGTAGCCCGGGGTGGCACTGTAACTAAGGGCAAGTCAGGCGGCAAGGCCTCCGGCAGCCTTACGGTAAAGAGCAAGACGCTGATGGTGTTTACCCGCCAGCTCGCTACTCTGATTGATTCCGGCCTGCCAGTGCTGCGCGGCCTGACGGTGCTAGGCCGCCAGGAACCCGTGCCTGCGATGAAGCGCACGATTACCACGCTGGCTGATTCCGTGCAGACGGGCTCCACCTTCTCTGAAAGCCTTCAGCAGTTCCCCCGCATCTTTAACAAGCTCTACATCAACATGGTGAAGGCCGGGGAGCTCGGCGGGGTGCTGGAAATCGTGCTCAACCGTCTGGCCGAGTACCAGGAAAAGGCGCAGAAGCTGAAGAACAAGATCGTGGCCGCCATGGTGTACCCGATCATCGTGATGTTCATCGCGGTGTCGATCATGGTGTTCCTGATGTTGGTCATCGTGCCCAAGTTTGAAAAGATTTTCGACGACATGATCCCGGGCGGGCGCTCCAAGCTGCCGGCGCTCACTCAATTCGTCATTGGCCTCAGTCGAGGCATCGGGGATTACATTTGGTACATCCTTATCGTCATTGCCCTCGGTTTCATCGTCTGGAAGATCTTCTCATCCACCCCTGCGGGCAAGATCTCGATCGACCGCATGAAACTGCATGTGCCGCTGTTTGGCGACGTGCAACGCAAGAGCGGCATCTCCCGCTTTACCCGTACCCTGGGCACCCTGGTGACCTCCGGCGTGCCTATTCTCCAGGCGCTCAACATTACCCGGGAAACCTCTGGCAACCTCGTGATCGCTGATGCCATTAACAAGGTGCATGACGCGGTGAAGGAAGGGGAGTCCATGGTGGCTCCCCTGGAATCCAGCAACGTCTTCCCTCCCATGGTTATCTCCATGGTGGACGTGGGCGAAGAAACCGGCCAGTTGCCTGAAATGCTTCTAAAGATCGCCGACGTGTATGAAGATGAAGTGGACAATTCCGTGTCCGCCCTCACTTCGATGCTGGAGCCGCTGATGATCGTGATTCTCGCGGTCGTGGTCGGTGCCATCGTGATGGCCCTCTTCCTGCCGCTAATCAGCGTGATTCAAAACCTCCAAGGGGGTTAATCGAAAAACCTGAACGCAATCGCATGACTTCGACTCACTCTACCCGCCGCCGTCGTGGTGGCTTCACCCTCATGGAACTCATGGTCGTGGTCGCCATTATGGCGCTGCTGGCCACGCTTACCCTCATGGGCTTCCGCTATGCGCAGATCACTGCGATGCGGAATCGTTCAACAGCCTTCCTCAAGGGCATCTCATCAGGGCTGGAAAACTACCACTCGGAATTCGGGGAATATCCCCGGCCAAAGAAGACGGCAATAACCAGCGATTTCGGTTCGAAAACTTACAACGTTGGTGGTGCTCTGATGCTCTATCAGGCACTCTCCGGTGATGGCGACTCGGAAATCGAAATCGCCAGCGCCAGCCTTGGCGCTTCCAACGGACGTGTTGAGGGACAGGAAGTGAATCACATGATGATGAAGGAAATGCCGAACGAGTTGTGGAAACGCGACACCTCAGGCTACATCGTGGTTGATGGTTTCAGCCATCCTTTCCAGTATCAGGCCCCTAACCCTGAGAATAAGGTTCAGCACGGGACGGCCACCCAGAAGGCGGAGAGCGAGACTATCAACGCCACATACGACCTGTGGTCGTTTGGTGAAGACGACCAGCATACCAATCAGGTGACCATGGACGTCAAACAAAATGAGGCCACTTCTGGCAAGTGGATCAAGAACTGGTAGGCCATCTGTGCGTGAAGCGCCATAGTTGATCTTTCGTCATGAAACACCGCCTCCTGCCTGTTGCAGTGTGGGCGGTGTTGTGCGTTGGGCACCTGTTTTCCCAAGCGGGTGTGGGCAATGACCCAGGAATGGAAACGGTGTTCCAGTTTTCCCTGGCACCGGCGGGCTTGACTGCTTCTCTAGATGGAAATTGGGTCCTGGGGGTGAACCAGAATGAAAAGCCCCGGCAGCGAGCGGTGCAGATATCCAAGAGCGGCGAGGTTAAGCCCTTCCCCAATGAGAAGATGAGCACGGGAGATCCTTCAGCAGACACGCCGCTAGATGCCATCGAAGGCCTGCAAACGGACAAAGAAGGGGTGATCTGGATGCTCGACAATGGCAGGCGCTCAGAGGTGCCGCCGAAAATCGTGGCCTGGAGCCTCGACAAGCAAAAGGTGCAAAAGGTCTTCAACCTCTCGCCGCCCGCCGTCGTGCTCGGCTCTTACTTGTCAGACATCATTGTCGACCCGCTGGCCCCCTACATTTACATGAGCGATCCGGCCAATGGCAGCAATGCGGCGATCATTGTGCTGGACCGCACCTCCGGCATTGCGCGCCGAGTGCTGCAAGGCCATCCCTCGGTGGTGCCGGATGTGAAGGTGCCGCTCCGCACGGGCAGCAACGGACTGGAAATACGCCGTCTCGATGGCACCACGACCCTGCCTCATTGCGGGGTGCGACCCCTTGCCTTGGACCGCAAAAGTACCTGGTTGTACTACACTGCCGTACAATCGCATGCGGTGTACCGCATCCCCGTGGAACTGCTGCGCAACCTGGATACTCCCGCCGACAAGCTGGCGGCGGCGGTCGCCTCCTATGCGGAGAAACCCGCCTGCGCCTCGCTGGTGATGGACAGCAAGGGCAACCTTTACATCGGCGACATCGAAGGCCGCGCCATCGGCGTGATTGAGGCAGGCCCGAAGCCCTATCGTGTGCTTGCGTCTGATCCGCGCCTGCTATGGCCGGATGATCTTTGCTTTGGCATTGAC
>JAQGPI010000442.1 GCA_028293175.1 Verrucomicrobiaceae bacterium
CTTCATCAGTCCGCTTTCCACCAACAGGTCAAAGCCGCGCACACGGTTGGGATGGAGCATGGTTTTGCTGAACTCATCGCGCAGTCTTTCCACGCTGACAGAGCCGAGTCGCGGGCTAAGCTTGCACACGGCGGCCCAGGTTTGCGTCTCGATTTCAAAGTCGAGCACGGTGGCAAACCGCACGGCGCGCATGAGCCGGAGCTGGTCCTCCATGAAACGCGCTTCGGGATCGCCGATGGCACGTAGCAGCTTGGCTTCAAGGTCGGCGCGACCGTTCACATAGTCGATGACTTCACCTTTGAGCGGATCTTCAAAGAGGCCGTTCACGGTGAAATCGCGGCGCTGAGAGTCCTCTTCAGCGCTGGAGAATTCCACGCTGTCGGGCCGGCGACCATCGGAATAGCTGCCGTCTTTGCGGAAGGTGGCCACCTCGATGTGCTGCTCCGCGTAGCGCACAATCACCACGCCAAAATGCGCTCCGACGGTTTGGGCTCCCGGGAAAAGCCTTACCGCTTGGTCAGGCGTGGCGTTAGTGGCCACATCGTAATCCTTGGGCGTCTTGCCCAGCAGTTCATCGCGTACGCAGCCGCCCGCAAGCAAGGCCTGATAGCCGGCTTTGACGAGCTTTTGGATAACATGGATGGCGGCGTCGCGGGCGTTCATTGAAGTGGGCAAGGTGCGGAGACTTGGCGCTTGTGCAAGAGGTGGCGTTCGGCGCTGTCTTCGCTTGCCAACCGGCAAGGCCGTTGGCAGCATGGCGCACTTATGAAATGGTCCCTGCTTCTTGCCTTGATCCCTGCGCTTTCGGCAAGCGCCCAAACCTCCGCCGTGGCTCCGCCCAAGGAGGGTAAGCAGCCGGTGGTGGGAACTATCGTCGCGCCCAAGGACAAAGACAAAGGCATCAAGCTCTCCGCCCGCGCCGGCCGCAGTGACGCCCTGTATCACAAGGGTGAAGCGGTGACGTTTGACATCAAGCTCCTCAGCGATGGCATTCCTTTACTCACAGGTGAGGTGGACTGGGTAATGACCAAGGATGGACTGCCACTGAACCAGTCAGGCAAAGCGCCGGTGAAAGACGGTGCTGCCAAGGTAACGGGCAAGCTCGACGAGCCAGGCTTTCTACAAGTGCGCGTAGTCTATAGAGAGACACCCAAATCAGCGCCCATCACCGCCTCGGGCGGCGCTGGCATTGATCCCACGGAGATCAAACCGAGCATGCCGGTGCCTGATGATTTCGATGCTTTTTGGGACGGCCAAAAGAAGAAGCTCGCGGCGATCCCCATCAATGCGAAGATAGAAAAGGTGGAGTCGACTTCGAAGAAAGTGGAGGCCTTTGACATCAAGGCCGACAGCGTGGGCAGCCAAGTTTCAGGCTACTTCGCCAGGCCCGTTGATGCCAAACCAAAGTCCCTGCCAGTGATTCTCACCGTCCACGGTGCAGGCGTGCGTAGCTCAAGCCTGGGCGGGGCCACTAGCTGGGCTAACCAGGGCTATCTGGCGATGGATATGAACGCGCATGGCAGTCCCAATGGCAAGCCAGACCAGTTTTACAAGGAGCTGGCCGACAAGGAGCTGAAGGACTATCGCTTCGTGGGGCGCGAATCACGCGAGACTTGCTATTTCCTGGGCATGTACCTGCGCCTGATCCGAGGCATTGATTTGCTCACCTCACAGCCCGAGTGGGACGGCAAAACGGTGATCGTTTTTGGCGGCAGCCAGGGTGGTGCACAAGCCTTTGCGGCAGCAGGTCTGGACAGCCGGGTGACGTTCTTCTGCGCCGCTGTTCCAGCCATGTCGGATCATACCGGCATGGTGGCCAACCGCATTGCAGGCTGGCCGAAACTGGTGCCTGTGGGCGCGGACGGCAAGCCTGATGCCAAGGTGCTCGAAGCCTCGCGCTACTTTGATGACGTGAACATGGCCACACGCACCAAGGCGAGGGGGGCCTATGTGAGCACCGGCTTCATCGACACCACCTGCCCGCCCACCAGCGTGTACGCGGCCTACAACGTCCTGAAGATGCCGAAGCAGATCAAGAACGACATTGAGTCTGCGCATCCTTATCCCACTGAGACCACGCTGGCGATGATGGAAGCAGTGCATAAGCACGTGAGGGATCTAAAGGCCCAATAGCTTAGACCATCGGCAGAATCTGCGGCTGGATCACCGCATAGCCTTTGGGTTCCAGGGCCTTTTTCAGGTCCTGGAACATGGCTTCATTTTCGTAGGTGCCTACAATGGCACCGCCGGAGCCGGTGAACTTGGCGCTGGCACCGACACTGCGCGCGGTTTCGACCATGTCGATGTTGCCTGCACCGATCTTGTAAAGACGGCGGCGCAAATCGAAGTTCTCATTCAAGAGCGGGCCAATGTTGCCCGCCTCACCGGCCACCAGCATGTCGCGCACGCGCTGGGCGAGGTTGGCCCAGTGGTACATGGCACTCACCACATCGCGTTCGCCACGGTTCCATCGGCTGCGGATGTCATTATGAAAGACCTCTGTGCCCTCGCTGAGATGGGCGGTGTAGGCGACGTAGAGAGGCGGCAGAAGAGCTGGGTCGAGCTCTTCATAAATGCCGTGGCCGAGCTTTTCGACCGAGGCGCGGTTGAAGTCCATGAACACCACGCCTTCATAAGTCTGGATCACGCGGTCCTGAAGTCCGGCGGGAATTCCGAGCTCGTCATTTTCGACCGAGAGTACGAGGCTGGGGAGCAGGTGCTTGGGAATTTTGACGTCATAAAATTCCATCAAGGAGCGCCAGCAGGCCGTGATGATGGCGCTGGAGCCGGCCATGCCCACCTGCGGCGGGATGTTGCTGTTGTAGCGCAGGGTGAAGTTGCGGCTGTGCAGGGCGATCTTTTCCTTCGTGCAGTGATCAAAGAAGCGCTTCACGCTGGCCTTGAGCAGGCGGATGCCGCCGTAGTAGCCGAACTGCCGTACGCTCTTGGCGAGTTCGCTGATGCTGTCGAAAGTGGACTCGTCGCGCTCGTTCTGTTGGATGTGCAGTTCGGGTGTCTCATACAGCACGACTTCAGACCAGAAATCTCGGACGATGAACGAAATGGTTTTGCCAAAGTAACCGTCGGACGGATTACCGACCAGACCGGCGCGCGCGTAAGCTTTCGTGCTGATGAGCATGGGAGAATGAAAAAGGAGGGGAGAGGGCCGGAAACTTATCTGTTTCAATGGGGTAGGCAAATCGAAAGGCTTTATTGGCGGTCAGGCGCATTCCCCGCGGCAATTTCTTCTCTTATGGCCTTTGCATGCGTATAATGCGCGAGCATTTCATTTACATCCGCCGCCGCCTTTGCCTCCTAACCACGCATACATTTTCCAAACTTTTGGGGCCCGCTGGGCTCCAAGGGCGGCGGCTGCGTGGCTGTGCCTGGCGGGCCTCGCCGGGGCAGGGGATGTACCGTTTCACGCCGCACCGCCTGGCAGCACGGTGGCTGATTTTGCCAAGAAGCCCGGCAGCTTTGCCGCCCTACCAATTCGCGAAGCGCCGGGCGCTCCTGTCGATGCGGGGGATTTTTACACCCTGCCGGATGGCAACAAAGTGCCGCTGCTGCGCTCCAAAGACAGCGTGGCCGTGCGCTTCGCTCCAGGCGTGCAGGAAGCCAAAGCCATGGGCAGCCTGAAGAGCCGCCGAAACCTGCCCGCGCATGAAGAAACGGATCGCGCCACCTTTGGGAAAAAAGGCGGTTTCCATCTGCTTCGTTCCCGTCGCAAAGGCACGCCTTTGGATGCCAAGACGGTGCAAAGCGATGCCTTAGTGGCCTATGCGCATCCGGTGCTGGTGGACCCAAAGACCAAGCTGCGCATGATCCCCACGGATGAAGTCCTCGTGCGCTTTCGCGACGGCACGACCCCTCAAGCGATGGTGAATGCCATCGCGAGATCAGGGCTGCAAATTGTGCCCGATGCCAAGAAAAACAAAGTGCCGGTGGTGCATCTGCGGCTGCGCAGGCCAAAAACCTCTGATCCCTTGGTAGCTGCCCGCACCCTTGCCACGATGAAAGACGTGACGTGGGCGCAGCCGAATTTTGTACGTGAGATCCGCCACTATTTCACTCCCTCGAACAGCCTGTTTCCGCATCAGCAGTCGCTGCTTAATACCGGTCAAAACGGCGCCCTTGCCGGAGCCCATGTGGATGCCGTCCATGCCTGGGACAAGACCACTGGCAACAGCTCTGTCGTGGTCGCCATCATTGATGACGGCGTGGACATCACTCATCCGGGCCTGCACATCTATACCAATCCTGCAGAGACCAGTAATGGCGTGGACGATGATAACAACGGCCTCGTAGATGACGTGCACGGCTGGGACTTTGCCGATGGGGACAACAACCCTTCGCCCGTGGGATTCAACGGCCACGGCACCGGTACTGCAGGCATCGCGGGTGGTACTTTTGGAAGCCTCGCGCAAGCCGCCGGTATTGCCCCGGGCAGCACGATTCTGCCGGTGAAGATTGCCGATGACACCGGCGAATTCAGTTCCGATGACGTGATCGGTTCAGCGATCATCTATGCGGCGGATCATGCCGATATCCTGAGCAACAGCTGGGGTGGCGGCGGCCAGAGCCCTTACATTGATGATGCGATCAATTATGCTGTATTACTGGGTCGTGGCGGCAAGGGCTGCCCGGTATTCTTTGCCACGGGCAATTCCGCCAGCACCTGGTACTCCGGCGGCGGTCGTTTTCGCCTCTCAACGCAAAGCCTCAGCGGCCCGTATTATTACGGCTTCTACTATCGCAAGGGCGAGCATTCCGGCGGTGAAGATACGGTGCGCATTGACAACCTGTGCATCCTGGATGCCGATGGTTACACGCATAAGACCACAAGCTTGCTCGACGAAGACTTCGAGACCGCCATAGGCCTCGATCCCTTCCTAATCACAACTTCAGGCTGGTGGCAGTACCTCACCAGTGACTTCAATATTCCGAACTGGACGGTCACGAATACCAATGCCCTCACCGGCACCGGCGGCGCGTGGTCGGCAGCTTCACCACCGCTTTTCAGCCCCGGCGATTACTCAGTGCTGGTCACGCCGCCCTTTGAAGTGACGGGAGAAGAAACGGTCGCCTTTGCCGGTTCCATTTCCATTGCCGATGATTCGGAGTTTTATGTCATCGTATTTGATGGCATCACCGGCTCATTCCTCGGCGCTTATGGTCCGTGGAATGGCGCTCCTGATTATGTGGATGCCACCGTGGGCTATCCCGCCAGCAATGCGCAAGCCATCGCCGTTGGCGCTGCCACGGACCGGGACTTACGCAGCGATTACAGCCAGTACCTTGGGCATCTCGATTTCATCGCCCCGAGCAACGGCGGTTGGAACGACATCGCCACCCTTGATCCTGTCGGCGACGTGGGCTGGACCGGTGAAGATTATAAGCTGAACTTTGGCGGCACCTCCGCCGCCACGCCTCTGGCGGCAGGCATCGCAGCCCTCATGCTCTCGCGCAATCCTGACCTCACGGCGGAAGAAATCCGCACAATCATGCACAAGACCTGCGACAAGGTGGGCGGGGTGACTTATGCGCAGGATGGCACTCATCCGATGTACGGTTATGGCC
>JAQGPI010000525.1 GCA_028293175.1 Verrucomicrobiaceae bacterium
ATGTGGTTGCGAGAGTAATTGTGAACCGTGTGGGGAAGTGTGTCTTTAGTTGCTGAACAGAGAGGCCTTTGAAAGGATTACTCTATAATTTCAATAACTTCAAGAAGTCGTTTCCAGGGAGGCGGTAAGCGATAGCGGGAATAATAGAAATATTTGCGAAACGTGTCATAAATGCAAATCAAAAATCACCATAAAGCAAAAAAGAAGAGTTTTCTTTAACGACTAAGAACCCATAGAGCAAGGGCTAAAGAACGCCACAAACCGTGATCCCGCAAGATTTCCATACTATTAAGTTCTCTAAAGAAGGCAGTACGCCCGTAGAGCGAACGGTGGGGCTCCCACAATCAGACGATGATCGTCTATAGCCTTTATACGACCTATGAGGCCTATTCTAGGCTCCGCAGGCACTACTCCTCCTCGCGCGCCGGACGACCATCCGTGAGCAGCACGCGGAATCCCACATCGGCCATCCGCGAATCCGAAGGCAGAGCTCGGCGATAAGAGGCTAGGAGCTCCTGGCGATCTTTGGTCGTCCAGGCACCGCCGCGAGCTGTGCCAAACGTTTCCTTGGCCGTATCTTTACCCCCGAAGTCTTCCTGCACCCATTCCCAGACGTTGCCAGAAAGATCCACCAAGCCCTTCGGATCAGCCCGGAAGCTGCCCACGGGTGAAGGCCCGGGGAACCCATCCTCGTAACCGTCAATGCCTGTGGAACCCCCGCCAGCAAGAGTAGCGGCAGATTGGTCAAAGAGGTTACCAGGCTTGGGTGGGGGAGGCCAACTATAGCCCCAAGGATACACGCCATCCACGCGCAGGTGCCGTTCAGCCGGTGAATCACCTTTCTCGCGCGGCATGTTGGCGGCCATGCTCCACTCATCATCCGTGGGCAGGCGGTAACTGTAGTCGCCATCGAGAATTTCCGTAGCCTGCTCCTTCTCTGTCAGCCAACGGCAGAAAGCCTGCGCCTCGGCGCGACTAACGAAGGTGATGGGCCTGTCGAGATCAGCCCCCTTGCTGAGCTCGCGTTCGGGCACACCGGGAAGCTTGGAAGCCTTCACATACTCCAGGAAATCTCGACGTCGCACTTCCGTCACAGAGAGCATCGCATGCCCCAACGGAACAAACTTCATTTTGAGCGTGTTATCCCATGGCTTGCCGAACACAACGGCGCTGATGTTCTTCAACTTGAGGGAGAAGTTCTTAGTCTCGCCCTTTTTGACCACGCCTTTCACAAACTCCGGTTTGCAGCCGGGATAGCGCACCTCGTATTCGAAATTGCCCGCCCGCACCTTCTGCAAGGACAGAGGGGTTGTGCCAACAGAGATATCGCCTTCGTACACCTGGGCTGGGGAGGGTGTGGTATTGATCACCACCTTACCATAAGACACCTGCGACAGCTCGCAGACAAAGGCTGCCCATCCTGGCTGAGGCGCTGAAACATTCACGGAAGGCGGCACTTTAAAAGGCTTCCAAGTGTACTCATAATCGTCCGTGAGCCGACCGCCACGGCGCTCGCGCTCGGTGATCCACTGGCAAAAATCCGTCGCATCCTGCGAAGGCACCACCACCACTGCGGAGGTGCTAGCGACGCCCGGAATCTTTACCGGCACCACGTCACCCTCAAAGGCGCGCATCTTCGCTTCCAGGAAGCGGTTGAACAGAGGCATGTCCACCGGCAGATCCGCCACGTGACGCTTGTTCTTATAGGAGAACCAATGGCCGTAAATGCTTTGCCAGAGCTGGCCAGGGGTGGGATAAAGTTTGGGCGGAGGAGGAGGTGAAGGGACCGGCACGGTATACGTCCACGTCAGTTCATGCCGGTAGGAGGCCCAGGCACCTCCAGCCAGGAAGGAAGCCAGCAGCAGCAGCATGATATTGCGCAGCAGCAGTCCCGCTTTGGACAAGGGGGTGGGAGCCTCCACCTCGGCGATGTTCCGCAAAGCCTGGGCGAAATCGGCGGCGGTTTGGAAGCGTTCGTTGAGATCCGGCGCGCAGGCGCGACAGATGCCCCTATTGACCTGCTTCCAAAACGGCCATTCCGTTTCGCTGATGTCTTCCGGCACTTCAGGGAACTCCATGCGGTCCTTGCCGGAGCTCATTTCGTAAAGGACCTTGCCCAGGCTGTAAATATCCGCCTGCGGCGTGCCCGGGCCTTCCGGGGGCACAAAACCTTCCGTGCCGACAAAGGAACGCTCTCCGAACGTCGCCACCAGCCCGATGTCCGCCAGTTTGCAGACACTGTCGCAATAGATGATGTTGGAGGGCTTGATGTCGCGGTGCGTGAGCCCGCGCTGATGCATGTAGTGCAGCGCATCAGCAATAAAGGCACCCGCTTCCTGGCAGAAATGCAGGTCCAGGCGGCCATGACGGCGCATGTCGGTGGAAAGCGTGCGCGGCACATAGGTCTTCCAGCCCTCTTCCCCCCCCTCGCTGGCCTCGGCATCGTCGGCCAGTTCCATCACACAGTAATAATAACCGTGCTCCTCATTCCAGCCCACGTGGAGGATATGTACCAGGCCGGGATGACCACGAGAGATCGGCTCAAACTGCTGAATGCCCAGGAACTCGCGATGAAAGGTCTTGGTAAGCTCAAAGTCCTCGCGCCAGACGATCTTCACCGCCCGCATTGCGCCGGTGACGCTCTGCGCCAGCCAGACCTCGCCGTAGGCCCCCGAGCCGATGCGTTTGATCAGCCGGAAGTCCGTGATCTGCACCTTGTCGCGAAAGGAAATCAACTGCGCCGTGGCCGGTCCGGGCTTGCGTCCCCCTTCTCCAAACTCGCCCGCAGACGAAGACCGGCCATGCCAGGTGGAGGCGGCTGGCAACGGAACTTCAGGCTGGTGTGGCTCTTGGGTGGGCACGAAGAATGGTTAATTCCCGATATGTATAGCGTCGCTTGGGAATGAACTCAAACTTCATCGCAGCAAGTCGCAGATCAATGCTTGCCCTGGAAGGAGCGCCCGAACTCTTGCCGGTTGTCACCAGACCTGCGGCGCAGCCGCCTTTATTGGATAGCAGCAAGAGTGCTGGCGCTCCCTTCAAAGCCGCTGACAGAGCAATTTAACGTGCCGTGTCCCCTACTCCTTGAACCGCACAATCACTTCGCCTTCTTTCTGCTTGTTCAAGCGGTCGCGGGCGATGATTTCAAGGTAGTCGTCGTCGTTCTTCGCCCAGTCCACGCGGTTGACCATCTGGTCGTGCTGGATTTGCAGGGACTGCTTTTCAGCCGTCAGTTTCTTGATGCTGGCTTGGAGCGCCGTGGGCGCCGGCAGGGGCTGACGATAATAAAAGACGCCGCCCGCCACGCCCAGAACGAGCAGAAGCCACCACTGACACTTCACAAACCACCCAAGAAGACGTTCGACCTGGGTCTTGTCTTCCGAGCGGTGATGCGAGGCATTGAAGCGGTGGTTCATAAGCGTGGGCGGGCAGCGTTGGAGGAGGGTGGATGTTAGACGCGCATCTTGCCGCCGTACACCGCGCTCTCACCCAGCTCCTGCTCAATGCGCAGCAGCTGGTTGTACTTCGCGATACGGTCAGAGCGGCTCATACTGCCCGTCTTGATCTGACCGGCATTGGTGGCCACGGCGATGTCTGCAATGGTGGCGTCTTCGGTTTCACCGGAACGATGGCTGATGACCGCGGTGTAGCGGTTGTCCTTGGCCAGTTCGACGGCGTCAAGGGTCTCGGTGAGGGAACCAATCTGGTTCACCTTCACAAGGATGGAATTGGCCACGCCTTGGTCGATGCCCTTGCGCAGGAAGTCCACGTTGGTGACGAAAAGGTCATCGCCCACAAGCTGGGTGTTGGCACCCATTTCCTTGGTCAGCACGCTCCAGCCAGCCCAGTCGTTTTCGGCGCAGCCGTCTTCGATGGAAATGATCGGGTACTTGGCCTGCAATTCCTTGTAGTAGGAGACGAGTTCGGCGGCGGTGCGCTCGGACTTGTCGCTTTTCTTGAAGACGTACTTGTTCTTCGCCTTGTCATAGAACTCGGAGGAGGCGACGTCGAGCGCGATGAAGACATCGTGACCAAACTTGTAGCCAGCCTTGTCAACGGCTTGGCCGATAACTTCCAGCGCATCGAAGGCGCTGTTCAGGTTCGGGGCGAAACCGCCTTCATCACCCACGGCGGTGCTGAGGCCGCGATCATGCAGGATCTTTTTCAGCGCGTGGAAGACTTCAGCGCCGCAGCGGATGGCTTCGGAGAAGGTGGCAGCACCCTTTGGGACGATCATGAACTCCTGGAAGTCGATCGGGGCATCGCTGTGCGCGCCGCCGTTGATGATGTTCATCATCGGCACGGGCAGGACCTTGGCGTTCGGGCCGCCGAGGTACTTGTAGAGAGGCTGGCCAAGCTGATAAGCGGCTGCCTTGGCGATGGCCAGGGAGGCACCGAGGATGGCGTTTGCCCCCAGATTGGACTTGGTCTTTGTGCCATCGGCAGCAAGCATGAGGCGGTCAAGCCCCACCTGATCGGTAGCGTCGCCACCGATGATCGCATCGGCGATGGCACCGTTCACGGCTTCCACGGCCTTGAGCACGCCCTTGCCCAGATAGCGCTTCTTGTCGCCGTCGCGCAGTTCGAGGGCTTCGTGTTCGCCTGTACTGGCGCCGCTTGGCACGGCAGCACGGCCCACGGCACCGCCTTCAAGGTGGATGTCCACCTCCACGGTAGGGTTGCCACGCGAGTCGATGATTTCGCGGCCAATGACGTCAATGATGATCAGGTCTTCCATTATTAAGAGTAGTTAATTATTATCTAGTTTCTTGATTCTTGCAAGAAAGGTTCAGGAAACAGGCAAAGAGCGTCGTTTGCGGGCAGGGGCAAGCTAGAATTGCGCCTCGGGGGTGACGATTCGTTTCTAACCGGGTGCCTACAGTGGAAATGCTTCGATTATCCTGTTCCGAAACCCGGCTGATCCGCAGGCGTGCGTTGTCCTCAATCCCCGCCAGGTTCGTTGAAGAAGCTAAACCATACATTCCAGGCCAACCAGACCACGCCAGGGCCGAAGATAAAGCGCCAAGGTGGCCACCCTCCAGTGAGCCAGCGCCGCAAAACGCCATAGAGCATGCTCCAAACAAAAACGACGCCGAAACAGAGGGCTGCCGCAAACGATGCGCCTTTCAAAGAGTCCACGAAGTACGGATGGTTGATGATCTGGCCAGGATCTGATTCATAATGGCTATACCGCTCTGTCATTACAACGGTGAATGGCCATGAGATAATCCACGCGACGAAGTAAAAGCGCAGCAACCGCAGAAAGAACGGCTTGAACCTCGTGGGCGTGGCTTCTGTCTTAATCATGAGCAGGTGTTACTTGTCATCCTAAATGCGCTATAGGCAGGGATTGAGGTTCTGTCCAACCTGATTGCAGGCCGGGACGTGACGAATGCCGCAGCCGTGGCATAGTAAGGCTATGGCGCACTTTTTACTGTGTCCCTTCGGCAGCGGTGGGGATGTCTTTCCTTTCATCGGTATCGGTCGCGAGCTCCGGGCCCGTGGGCACCGTGTGACGCTGGTCTCGATGGACACGTTCGAGGACGCCATCCGCGCCGCAGGCCTTGGCTATGCTTCCATGGGCAGCAAGGAGGAGTTCGACCGCTTTTCGCAGAATCCCGATCTGTGGAAACCGATCAAAGGCACCCTCTTGGTGTTTAAAATGGCAGGCGAAGCCCTGCGCCATTACTTCGACAAGCTGAAATCGCTAATCCAACCCGGCGAACCAACGCTTATCATGGCGGCCGGCACGGTCTTTGGGGCACGGCTGATTCGCGAAAAGCTGGGCGTGCCGCTGATCGTGGTGCACTTGCAGCCTGCGGTCTTTGTCAGTGTGTATGACACACCCGTATTCCTCGAAGGCATGGATGTGATGAACAAGCTTCCGCGGTGGTTGAAGCGTCTTTTGCTTGCTCTACCAAACCCCATGGACTTGGGCGCAGGTCCCGCCATCCGCCGCGCCTGCAAAGAGGAAGGCGTACCGCCACCCCGCCATGTGCATCCAGATTGGTGGCACTCGCCAGACGGCAATGTGGCGCTGTTTCCAGAATGGTTCGCCGGGCGTCAACCGGACTGGCCGCAGCCCCTCTACCAGCACACTTTTCCGATGGAAGATCTAGCAAGGGAGGCGACGCTGAGCCCTGAACTTGAGCGATTCCTTGAGGCTGACGACAAGCCGCTGGTGTTTACTCCCGGCACGGCCAATCAAAATGGGCGCGAGTTCTTTGCGGCTGCCTTGGACGCCTGCCAAAGACTGGGCCGTCGCGCCATCTTTGCCACACGACATCAGCCCGACCTGCCCCCTGCCTTGCCGCCCACAATTATAGGCGTGGAGTATGTGCCCTTCAGCCTGCTGCTGCCACGGGCTGCCGCTTTGGTCTATCACGGTGGCATCGGCACTTGCTCGCAGGCCCTGGCTGCGGGCATCCCACATCTGATCATGGCGATGGCCCACGATCAGCCGGACAACGCAAACCGCCTTCGCCGCTTGGGCGTGGGCGACAGCCTGCATCCGAAACAGTGGACCGGTGATCGCATCGAAGCCAAGCTGCGGCGCTTGCTGGATGATCCTAATGTCGCCTCACAATGCCAGCATTGTGCTGATCTCATGCGAGAAGCACCAGGACTGGACAAGTTGGCGGAGTGGCTTGAAACCCAGCCGCGGACTACTCCTCTTGTATCTAGCCCAAAGATCGGGAACAGTAGCGCGGTCACTGCATGAGCGAATCCATTTCCATCTCCATCCACGGCTTTGTCCGAGTCGCCGCCGTGACGCCCGAACTGTATCTGGGCGATGTAGCGGCCAATGTGCGTGAAATCGCTGCCCAGACGGTGCTATTGGGCGTGCAAGGCTGCCAGATCATTGTCTTTCCCGAGCTCTGCCTCACGGGCTATTCATGTGCTGATCTGTTCATGAACGCGGGTTTCCGTGCGCGGGCCATGGCTGGCTTGAGCGAACTGGCTTCACTCCTTGCGCAGGAGAAGGCGCTGGTGGTGGTGGGACTACCGTTCGAGATTGACGACCGCCTCTACAACGTCGCCGCCGTGCTGCATCAGGGCCGCATTCTCGGCATCGTGCCCAAGTCGTTCCTGCCCAATTCATGGGAGTTCTATGAGCGGCGCTGGTTCTCGGCGGCGGAGACCTTGGGACGTGAAACCATCACCGTGCGCGGCGATCTCGTCGCTGTCGGTACCCGCCTGCTTTTCACCGCCAGCGATCTGCCCGCCTGCCGCGTGGGCATCGAGATTTGCGAAGACCTGTGGATGGTCATTCCGCCCTCCAGCTATGCCGCCCTGCAAGGAGCCACCATTCTAGCCAATCTCTCAGCCAGCAATGAATTGCTCGGCAAGGCGGAGTACCGCCGCCAGCTCGTAGCCCAGCAGTCAGGCCGCTGCCTTGCGGCTTATGTTTACAGCGCCTCCGGGGCTGGCGAATCGTCCACCGATTTAGTGTTCAGCGGGCACAGCATGATTGGTGACAATGGCAACATTGTCGTCGAATCCGAACGCTTCCGCTTTGATTCACACAGCATCATTGCCGATGTGGATGTGGAGCGCCTGCAACATGACCGGCTGCACAACGGCAGCTTCCGAGATGCACTGCCTTCGCCTCAAAAGTGGAGACGGATTGAGTTCACGCTCGGGCTGGCTCACACGCCGATGCGCCGCAGCATTTCCGCTCATCCCTTCGTGCCCTCCGCCGCAGCGGACCGCGACGCGGTATGCCGGGAAATTTTCGCCCTTCAGGCCACCGGCCTCGCACGCCGACTGCGCCAGGTGAAGCCAAAGACTTTGGTCCTCGGCCTGTCAGGCGGCCTTGACTCCACCCTCGCCCTGCTGGTAGCAGAGAATGCACTGCGCCGTGCCGGGACCCAGGACACAAAGATACTGTGTATCACTATGCCCGGGCTGGGCACCACATCGCGCACAAAGGACAACGCGCTGGAGCTGGCCACCGCGCTGAAGGTGGAGCTGCGCTCCATTTCCATCAGCGCCAGCGTCACCCAGCATTTGCATGACATTGGGCATGCGGAAGGCACGCACGACATCACCTTTGAAAACGCCCAGGCGCGTGAG